>JAJNDL010000319.1 GCA_021156385.1 Moraxellaceae bacterium
ACCCGGTGCCCCAGGCCAGCATGGATTCGATGCGGTCGTAGTCGGGCGCCGTGTCGTCGAAGATCTTGCGCAGGTACGCCCGCCGGTCCTGCTCGGTCTCGTAGTAATCGGTGAGCGGCCGGTGCGGCGCATGCACCACGGGCACGGGTGCGGGGGCGGGGTTGGTCATTCGGTATGTTCCTTCAAGCCATTCCGCCATTGATCGAAATGATCTGGCCGGTGATGTAATTGGCGCGTTCCGAGGCGAGGAAGCCCACGAGCTCGGCCACCTCGTCGGCCTTGCCGGCGCGTTTCATCGGCACCATGCGCGCGATGTCCTCGGCGCTGAAACTGCCCTCGGCCATGCCCGTGTCGATGATGCCGGGCGCCACGGCGTTGACGGTGATGCCGCGGCTGGCCACTTCGAGGGACAGTGACCGGGTGGCGGCGTGCAGCGCGCCCTTGGCCGCCGAGTAGTTCACCTGTCCCCGGTTGCCCATGACGGCCGAGACCGAGGTGATGTTGATGATGCGCCCCCAACGCGTGCGGATCATCGGCAGCGTCAGCGGTTGGGTGACGTTGAAGAAGCCGTTCAGCGACACGTCGATCACGCGCTGCCACTGGCCCGGCTGCATGCCGGGGAACACCGCGTCGTCATGGATGCCGGCGTTGTTGACGAGCACCTGGATCGCGCCCTGGTCCAGCAGGGCGTTCAGCGCCGCGGTGGTCGCGGACGCATCGGTCACGTCGAAGGCCACGGCCTGCGCGCGGCCGCCTTCAGCCACGATCCGCCCAGCCAGCGCCTGCGCGTCGGCGAGGCGGCTGTTGGCATGGATGATGACCTCCATGCCGTCGCCAGCGAGCCGGCGGCAGATGGCCGCACCGAGGCCGCCGCTGCCGCCGGTGACGAGCGCGCGTTTGGGGGATGGCTGGTTCATCGGGGTGTCCTTGCCGGTGCGGCGGAAAGGCCGGCCGCATCGAGCACGACGATGGCACGCCCGCTCAGCAGGGTGCGTTTGCCGGCTTGCACGTCGAAGCTGTAGAGCACGGTGTTGTCATCACCTGTGATCCGCTGCGCGTTGACCGAAAGCGGGCCGTCCACCGTATCCAGCCGATCGACGTGCAGCGTGACGCCCCGCATGCCCGCGAGGTAGCCGGCGCGCGGCGGCGCGTCGCCTGCGCTGCCGCGCGCGCTCTCGCCGACGAGTGCGCCGTGCACGGCCATCGCTTGCGCCGCGTATTCGACGCCGCAGGCCGCGCCCAGCCGGCCGTAGGCGCGCAGCGGATGGTCGGGCGAGCGGTGGTTGCCGGCGCGGCATCGGATGTGTTCGTGGTCCCAGCCCAGCACCGCATCGAGCAGGCACATGGTGCCCTGGTGGGGAATGCGCAGCGCGATGGCGTCGCGGTCGAGCGGCTGCGGACCGCTCAGCACGGTGCGACCTCCACCGCGAGCTGCAGCGGGTCGAGGTAGCCCAGGGCCACGGACCTGGACTGCCGCCGAGCGATGGCTTCCAGCAGCGGCAACGCGCGCGCCGCCGGGATGGACCGGCGCAGCGCTTCGAGCGCCGCATCCTGCATCGTGTCGGCCGCCGCCGTTGTCAGGTAGCTCGCGCCGTCCAGCGCGATGCGGGCCAGGCTGCGCTCGCTGCGCCGCGGCGCGAGGACCATCGCGACACCCATCGTGTCGGGAACCTGCCGCTTGCCGTAGAGCGGCTGCGGGTACTCGGTGTCGTACACCACCAGCAACACGGCGGTGTCGTCGACGGCGCACTGGGTCAGCGCCTCGAGCAGGCCGGCGGCAAATCCGGCGTCGCGCACGCAAAGCACCGACGAGCTGGCCATCGCGCCGCTGGAGATGCTCCAGTAGCCGGAGGCAGCGTTGTGCACGGAGTTGTGGAACCGCGTCGGCGAGATCAGCCGGTCGCCGGAAGCGAGCTGGCTGCAGATCTCGTGGCAATTGACGGCGTCGCCACTGGACGAGGAGAACACGGAGGGCAGCTCCTTCACCGGCAGGCCCGAGGCCAGGGTGGCTTCCTGGCCGACCGCGAGCGAGACCTTCACGACCGCGCCCGCGCGCCGGCGTTCCGCGGGCGGCAGCGCCATCGGCAGCGGCAGCACGCAGCGTGCGGCCTCGTAGGGGGCGCTTGCGTCGAGGCACTGGCGCCCCTGCGGCCAGCTGTCAAGGCCCGGGCCCAACAAGCCGATGCCCTCGACGAAGGCGGCGAGATGGTTCCTGCTGGCTGTGGGGGAGTGCGTCATCGGGGGCTCTCAGCCGGCGCGGCCGAAGACGAGGCTGCAGTTGGTGCCGCCGAAACCGAACGAGTTGGACAGTACCCTCCGCACCGGTTGTTCGCGGTTGTCGACGAGGTAATTCAGGTGCAGGAGCGGGTCGGGATGCCGCGTGTTCAGCCCGCCGGGCATCAAGTTGTTGCGCAGCGCCAGCGCGCAGATCACGGCTTCGAGGCCGCCCGCGGCTCCCAGGGTGTGCCCGGTCGCTCCCTTGGTGGAACTGCAGGGCGTGCCCGGCCCGAACACGTCGCCGACGGCCTTCGTTTCGGCGGCGTCGTTGCTGGGCGTTGCCGTGCCATGCAGGTTGATGTAGTCGATGTCAGCCGCATCGAGTCCGGCGTCCTGCAGCGCTTGCTGCATGGCCAGCCGCGCGCCGAGGCCGTCCGGGTGCGGGGAAGACATGTGATATGCATCGCTGGATTCGCCCACGCCCAGCAGCATCACGGCGTCGCCGCCCGGGTGCTCCGGCGCGCGCTCCAGCAGCGCGAAAGCCGCTGCTTCACCGATGGAAATGCCGTCGCGCCCGGCGTCGAACGGCCGGCAGGCCTGGGGGGACATCAGCCCAAGCGAGTTGAAGCCGTACAGCGTGGTGAGGCACAGCGAATCGACACCGCCCACCACGGCGGCGTCGATCAGGCCCGCGGCCAACATGCGGCGCGCGGATGCGAACACCTTGGCGCTCGACGAGCACGCGGACGACACCACGACAGCCGGGCCGGCGAGGCCCAGGCAACGCCTGGCGAAGTCGGCGACAGAGAACGTGTTGTGGGTGCAGGCGTAGTCGAAATCGGCAGGCAGGGAACCATCGGCTGGGTCGCGGCGGCGATACGCCAGCTCCGTCTGGTAGATGCCCGAGGTGCTGGTGCCCAGGAAGATGCCCACGCGTTGAGGCCCATGCCTGCGGGCCGCGGCGGCCACGGCATCGGCGGAGGTGAGCAGGAAGCTGCACGGCGTCCACGCCCGCCACTTCACCGATGAAGGTAGGCAGATCCACCGTGTCGAAGGTGCAGGGGGCCAGCCCGCCGCGGCGATTGCGCAATGCGTCCAGCGTTTGCGACAGTCCGCGGCCGATGGCGCTGGTGGCCGTGAAGTGAGGGATCCAGAGCGGATTCAGGGGAAAACCATCCAATGTTGATGAAGTGCCATGTTAGCAAGGGCCGGCCCGCCGGAATCGGCAAACCGCGGGCGTTACATCTGGCCGGGGCGCACCCCGCGGTTGCGCAGCGCCAGGGCCGCCGCGGCCCCGCCCAGCGCAAGGCCCGCGATTGCATCGACGGCCACGTGCTGCCGGATTGCCACCGTCGAATACACGATCAGGGCGCACCAGGCCCAGTTGAACGCGAGGACCCACGCGGGCGCGCGGAACCGGCGCAGTACGTGGTGGAGCCAAACGCCGGACAGGAAGGCGGTGGCGAC
>JAJNDL010000320.1 GCA_021156385.1 Moraxellaceae bacterium
CTGGGCAGGGACGACGATCCCGTCACCGCCAGCCCGGCCACCCTGGACGGCAGCCTGCAAGCCGTCATTACCCAGCAGGGCCTGGACGGCGACGCCGCCGACGGCCAGGTGGCGGTCCGGCCGGCCAGCAATCCGATGGTCAAGCTCGGCCAGCTGCTGTTCTTTTCCAAGACCCTGGGCGGCACCTTCGACTCCGCCTGCGCCAGCTGCCACCACCCGAACTTTGCCGGCGGTGATGCGCTGTCGCTGCCGGTCGGGGTGAGCGCCGTCAATCCGGACTTCCTGGGGCCGGGCCGTATCGTGGACCTCCCCCGCGACTTCGACCCGCTCAAGGACGGCGGCCCCAACGTGCCGCGCAACAGCCAGACCGTGATCAATGTCGGGCTCTACCGCCAGGTCATGTTCTTCGACGGCCGCGTCTCGGTACTGCCCGGCGCCGGCCCCAGCCTGACCATCAACACGCCCGAAAGCGGCCAGGGCCCCGACCTGAACGCCGGTAGCGACCTGCTCACCGCCCAGGCACGTTTTCCGGTGGCGAGCGGGGACGAGATGCGCAACTTCTTCCACGCCGAATTCACCGACCCCGAAGCCTTCCGCCAGTTGCTGGTCGCCCGCCTCCGCGGCGAGGCCGATACCGACAAGCTCAGCGCCAACGGCCCGGCCAACTGGCTGACCCGCTTCCGCGCCGCCTTCGGCCAGCCCGACGCCGATGCCGGCACGCTGATCACCTATCCCAACATCCAGACGGCCCTGGCGGCCTACGAACGCAGCCTGACCTTCACCGACACGCCCTGGAAGCGTTACGTGCAGGGTGAGACGACTGCCATCGACACCGCCAGCAAGCGCGGCGCCCTGCTCTTCTTCAAACCCAAGGACCAGGGCGGCCTGGGCTGCGTCTCCTGCCACGCCGGCGACTTCTTTACCGACGAGAAGTTCTACAACACCGGGTTTCCGCAGATCGGGCGCGGCAAGCGCCCGGACGGCCGCGACTTCGGCCGCTGGCAGGTGACCAAGCAGGCCGCCGACATGTATGCCTTCCGCGTGCCCAGCCTGGTCAACGTCACGATCTCCGCGCCCTTCGGCCATGCCGGCAGCTTCCAGACCCTGCCCGAGCTGCTGCGCTACCACGCCAACCCGGTGGCGAGTGCCGCCAGCTACGACTACACCCTGCAGCACCTGCAGCAGTTCGACTTCGCGAACGGCAACACCAAGACCTACGCCAACGCCCCGACCTACACGGCCGAGGCCATCGCCTCGCCCAATCTCGCCACTCCGCTGCTGCCGGGACGCGACCTCAGCGATGAAGAGGTCACCTATCTCGTGGCCTTCCTCGGCACGCTGACCGACACCTGCCTGGCGCAGAATGCCGCCGCCTGCCTGGCGGGCTGGGTGCCCTCCGCCGCCAACGATCCCGACGGCAACCAGCTCGTCCGCTCGTTCTCGCCGCTGGCGCCGCCAGACGAACCACCTCCCGATACGACACCGCCGGCGCCCTACCCGACCGGCCCCGTCACCCTGGGCGCCGTGGCGACCACCGCCCTGACCGGCTTTGCCGAGCTCGACGGCTGCGCCAGCGCGCCTGCCACCCCGACCAACGACGGCCTGCGTTTCGTCGAACGCGGCGTGGCCGCGGGCCTGACCACGGTCCATGGCTATGCGCAGCATTACTGGATGAAGTCCGTCGGCCAGCTGGAGCAGGTGATGATGGGCGGCGGCGTCAGCGCCGGCTATCTCAACGGCGACTGCCTGCCCGACCTCATCCTCACCACCGGCGACAACCCGGGCCTCGTGACCTATGCCAACCAGGGCGGCGGCAACTACCAGCAGGTCAGCCTGCTGGGCAGCGGCATCAGCGGGCTCTTCAGCGGCGTGGGCTTCGTCGACCTGGACGGCGACTTCCACCGCGAAGTCGTGCTCGGCAACCTGCTGGACGGCGCCATCCGGGTCCTGAAGCCCGATGCCGACGGCCTGCTGCAGGCCTCGGCCAGCCTGCCCATGGGCCGCGGCACCTTCGGCATGGCCTTCGGCGACGTGAACGGCGACGGCTATCCCGAGATCTATTTCGCGCACCACGACTACCGCACCCTGCCCGGCACCGCCCCGGCGTTCTGGCGCAACAACGCCGGCGCCAGCCTGCAGCCGGCGGACGGCCTCTTCGGCACCTCGGCGAAGCAAAGCGTGCCGCAGATCTGGCAGTTCGCCCCGGCGCTGCTGGACTTCGACCAGGACGGCCATGCCGACCTGCTGATCGCCGCCGACTTCCTCGCCAGCTCGCTGTTCCAGAACGTCGACAAGGACGGCAGCCGCTATTTCGAGGATGTCACCGACCGCAGCGTGGTCACCGACGAGAACGGCATGGGCAGCACCTTCGGCGACTACGACAACGACGGCGACCTGGACTGGTTCGTCACGTCCATCCAGGACCCGAACCTGGATGCCGAAGGCAACTGGGGCATCACCGGCAACCGCCTCTACCGCAACGACAGCACGCCCGGCAGCCTGCAGGTGGCGGACGTCACCACTGCGGCCAACGTGCGCGACGGTCTGTGGGGCTGGGGCGCCTGCTTCGCGGACTTCAACAACGACGGCTGGCTGGATCTCTACCACGTCGATGGCTTCGGCTACGTTCCCCACGAGGGCATCAACCAGGACGAGGAGGAGCTGCTCGTGTTCCTGCGTGGCCGCCTGGCCGAGTTCATCACCAAGCCGGGCCGGCTCTTCATCAACGACCGCGACGGCAGCTTCACGGAGGCCTCTACCGCGTGGCAGATCGACCTGCCCATGGACGGCCGTGGCGTGATCTGCTCGGACATGGACCGCGACGGCGACGTCGACGTGGTGGTGCTGGACCACTCGCGCACGCTCAAGCTCTTCGAGAACCGCGCCGGGCACGCGGCGGGCCGGCGCTTCCTGTCCCTGCGCCTGCAGGGCCAGGCGCCCAACACCGACGCCCTGGGCGCCAAGGTCTACGTGACCGCGGACCTCGACGGCAACGGCACGATCGCTGCGCAGGAACGGCAGGTACGGGTCGCCATGGCCAGCACGCTGTACAACGCGCAGAACACGCCGGACCTGCATTTCGGTCTCGGCACGGCCGGCAGCGTCAGCGAGCTGAAGATCGTCTGGCCGGACGGCCAGGAGCAGACCTTCACCAACGTCGCCGCCAACCAGTTCCTCGTCTATCTGCAGCC
>JAJNDL010000321.1 GCA_021156385.1 Moraxellaceae bacterium
CCGCGTCGACGACGCCTTCCTCGATCCGCTCGCCTTCCGCGCCGACTCCGTGCTCGGCGTGCCGGGCCTGCTCGCGGTCTACCGCGCCGGACGCGTGACCGTGGCCAATGCCCTCGGCACCGGCGTCGCCGACGACAAGTCCATCTATCCCTATGTGCCGGACATGATCCGCTTCTACCTCGGCGAAGAGCCGCTGCTGAAGAACGTACCGACCTGGCAGTTGCGCAAGCCCGACGAGCGCGCGCATGTGCTCGCCCACCTGAAAGACCTCGTGGTGAAGGAGGTGCACGGCTCCGGCGGCTACGGCATGCTGGTCGGCCCGGCGTCGACCCAGGAAGAGATCGAGGCCTATCGCGCGCGCATCCTCGCCAGCCCGGCGCATTTCATCGCGCAGCCGACGCTCTCACTTTCGACCTGCCCGACGTATGTCGAAGCCGGTATCGCACCGCGCCACATCGACCTGCGGCCTTTCGTGCTCTCCGGCAAGGAGGTGCGGATGGTGCCGGGCGGCCTCACGCGCGTGGCCCTGCGCGAGGGCTCCCTGGTGGTGAATTCCTCCCAGGGCGGCGGCACCAAGGACACCTGGGTGCTGGAGGGCGCGCCATGCTGAGCCGTACTGCCTCCTGCATCTACTGGATGTCGCGCCAGATGGAGCGCGCGGAAAGCATCGCGCGCGTGCTCGATGTGAGCGCGCAGATGACGCTCATGCCGGGCGGGCTGGCGCGCGAGCAGATCATGGCGCCGCTGGAGATCACCGGCATGCGCGATGCCTTCGAGGCGTCGGGGGCGAAAGTCACGCCCGACGAGATCATCCTGTTCTTCGCGCTGAATCCCAACAACCCTTCCAGCATCCACTCCTGCCTGCGCCAGGCGCGCGAGAACGCACACGTGGTGCGCGGCAAGATCACGTCGGAGATGTGGGAGAGCCTCAACACGACATGGCTGGAGATCCAGGGCATGAATCGCGACAGGCTGAAGCGCATGGGCGTGCCGCGCTTCCTGGACTGGGTGAAGGAGCGCTCGCACCTGTTCCGCGGCGCGACCTTCGGCACGCTGCAGCGCAGTGATGCCTTCCACTTCTCGCGTCTCGGCACCTTCCTCGAGCGCGCCGACAACACCGCCCGCATCCTGCTGGTGAAGGCACCGGACTTCTTCGCCGAGCGCGTCGCCGACACGACGGCCGCCGACTATTACCAGTGGGCCTCGCTGCTGCGCTCGCTGTCGGCCTTCGAGACCTACCGCGACATCTACCGCGACAGCATCGTGCCGGCACAGGTGGCGGAAATGCTGCTGCTGCGCGCCGACCTGCCGCGCTCCCTGCACGCCTGCCTGCACGAGATCACGCAGACCCTGGGCGGCATCCAGGGCCACAGCGGCAAGGAGGCCAAGCGTCTCGCCGCCGAGCTGCATGCGCGGCTGTATTACGGACGTATCGAGGAGGTCGTCGACGAAGGAATCGCGGACTATCTCAACGGCTTCCTCGCCGATATCTACGAACTCGGCGCGCGCATCCAGCGCGCCTACCTGGAAGCCGCATGATCCTTACCATAAACCACGAGACGGTGTACCGATACGACACGGCGGCCGCGCACAGCACGCAGTATCTTCGCCTCACGCCCCGGGATGGCGACGGACAGCACGTGCTGGAGTGGAAGCTGGAGCTGCCGGTGCCGGCTTTTGCCTGCACGGACAGCTTCGGCAATGTGTTGCACGTGCTGACCCTCGACATGCCGCATGACTGCATCCGCATCCGCGCCACCGGCATCGTCGAAACCGAAGCCGGCGAGCGCATGTGCTTCGACGGTGACGCGCGCCCTTACCTGCGCAGCACGGCCCTGACCACCATGAGCCCCGCCATGGAAACATTCGCCGAAAGCTTCCGGGAAGCCTCCATGTCGCTGGCCGCGGTGGAGCGGCTGGCACATGCCATCCATGGCTGCATGGCGTTCGATACCGCGACCACGCATGCCGCCACGACCGCCGCCGAGGCTTTCGGGGTGGCAAGCGGCGTCTGTCAGGACTACACCCATATATTCATCGCCTGCTGTCGCCACCTCGGCGTGCCGGCGCGCTATGTCAGTGGCTATGTGCATTCCTCCGGGCATCGCCTGGAGGACCATCAGGCTTCGCATGCCTGGGCCGAGGCCTGGTCGGGCGACCGCTGGTGGAGCTTCGATGTGCTGAATCGCTGCCGGGCCGGCGCGACGCATCTAAAATTGGCCGTGGGCATGGACTACATGGATGCCTGCCCGGTGCGCGGCGTGCGCCGGGGCGGGGGCACCGAACACCTGTCGGCTGCCGTGCGCGTTATGCAGGGCCAGCCCGGGCAGAGCCCGGAGGCATTGCAGCAGGCGCTCGAGCAGCAGCAACAGCAGCAGTAAGCGAGACGGACCCGAGCATGACCTATTGTGTAGGCATCAAAACCGCCGAGGGCCTGGTGCTGGCCTCGGACTCGCGCACCAATGCCGGCGTGGACCATATCGCCACCTTCTGCAAGATGGCCGTGTTCGAGAATCGCGGCGAGGCGGTGATCGTCATCCTGTCCGCCGGCAACCTCGCCACCACGCAGAGCACGCTCAGCACGCTGCGCCAGCGCCTGCGGGAGGACGACGAAGACAACCTTTTCAACCAGCGCTCGCTCTTCGATGTCGCCGTGCTGGTGGGCGCGGCACTGCGCGGGATCATCCATCGCGACTCGCCGCATTCGCGCCGTCACGACGACATCGATTTCAACAGCTCCTTCCTGCTCGGCGGGCAGTTGCGCGGCGAGGAGCCGCGGCTCTTCCATATCTACCCGCAGGGCAACTTCATCGAGGCCTCGGCCGATACGCCGTATTTCCAGATCGGCGAGAGCAAGTACGGCAAACCCATGCTGGACCGCGTGATCCAGTACGAGACACCGCTGCACGAAGCCGGCAAGTGCGTGCTGGTGTCCTTCGAGTCGAGCATTCGCAGCAATGTCTCGGTGGGCCTGCCCATCGACCTGCTGTGCTATCACCGCGATGCGCTGGAGGTCACCGAGAGGCACCGCATCACGGAAACCGATCCCTATTTCCAGCGGCTCGGCCGCGAGTGGTCGCAGGGATTGCGCAAGCTGTTCGCGCGCCTGCCGGACATTCCCTACTGGAATCCCGAGACGGGTGACGACAAGGACAGGCAGCAATAAGGGCGCAGGGTCGGGCAATCCCGAGACGGGTGACGACAAGGACAGGCAGCAATAAGGGCGCAGGGTCGGGCCCGCGTCGGGCGGCATCAGGCGCGTCCTGCCGGGTCGGCGGGCGGAAGCCCGCTTGGCGGACGATCCCGCCATCGTGCATTCACGAGCCGGGCTGGCGGCCTGTGCAGTTTGCCTGCCCGCGTGAACGGCTGCTCCGCTCAGACATCCTCGCTGCCGTCGCCCTGCGGGGGCGGACCGATGCGATCCCACCACTGGTTGACGATGGCGCAGTAGAGCTCGGCGGTGCGCTGTGCGTCGTACAGCGCCGAGTGCGCCTCGTGGTTGTCGAAGGCG
>JAJNDL010000010.1 GCA_021156385.1 Moraxellaceae bacterium
TCGACCTCCTTCGCCAATCCGGCCGTCACGCTGGCACGCGCCGCCAGCGACACCTTCGCCGGCATCCGGCCCGCGGATGCGCCGGGCTTCATCGTTGCGCAACTGCTGGGCGCGGCGGCCGCGGTGCTGGTGACCGGCTGGCTGACGCGCCGACCCGCCGCACCTGCACGCCCCGGGGTGCAATGAAAAGCCTCGCCTTCGTGCAGCGCAACGACACGCGCTTCGCCGTGGGCGGCTTCGCGCCCGTGCTCTCGGTGTTTTCCTACCACGAGCTCGGCAGCACCGTGTCGCCCTTCCTGCTGCTGGACCACATCGGGCCCGGCCGCCTGCTGCCTTCCGTGCGCCGCCAGGGCGTCGAGGACCACCCGCACCGCGGCTTCGAGACGGTGACGCTCGTCTATGCCGGCGAACTCGAGCATCGCGACTCCGCCAGCAATGGCGGCCTGATCGGCGCCGGTGACGTGCAATGGATGACCGCCGCCGGCGGCGTCGTGCACCGCGAACTCTTCAGCGAGGCTTTCACGCGGCGCGGCGGTCCCTTCGAGATGATCCAGCTCTGGGTCAACCTGCCGGCGGCCGACAAGCTGCACGCGCCGGGCTACCAGAGCCTCGCCGCCACCGGCATTCCCGTCGTCGCGCTGCCAGGCGGCGCGGGCAGCGTGCGCGTCATCGCCGGCATCTTCGACGGCGTCAGCGGCGCGGTCCGCACGCACACGCGCATGAACGTGCTCGACGTGCAGCTGCACGCCGGCACTTCCGCTGTCTTTCCCGCCGCGGACGGCGACACCGCGCTCGTCTACCTGCGCCGCGGCCGCCTGCGCTTCGACACGGAAGAAGTGGTGGAAGCAAATGGCCTCGCCGTGCTGTCGAACCACGGTGCGGGCATACCGGTTACCGCGCTGGAAGCGAGCCAGCTGCTCGTGCTGAGCGGCGCGCGCATCGACGAGCCGATCAATGGCCACGGCCCCTTCGTCATGAACAGCTACGCGGAAATCCTGCAGGCTTACGACGACGTGAAGCGCGGCCGGCTGGAGCCCAGGCCGGAGGAGTGAAGCCCGCGGAGGAATAGAGGCACGGGTCCCAGGCAAGAAACTGCCCGTCGTTGCCGGACAGCAGCTGCCCTGCCGTGTCGCTGTCGCTGTCGCCAGGCATTCCGGCTGCTCCCCTGTCTCGAAAAGGGCGGGCTCGCTGCCGCTAGGGCCGCCGGTGCGTCGCGTGCAGCAACGCTTCGCGCAGTGCGTCCTCGCCGCGCGGGAACTCGCCCTGCGCATCCACCACCAGCTTCTTTCCCGCCGGCGTGCAATAGCCCGTCCAGGGCACGTCCACCTGCACACCGGGCAGGCCGTGGCTGCGGCCTTCGTGGTGCTCGCCGCCGCTCAGCGGCGACTGCCATTCCTGCGTGCGCGTGCCGAACAGCGTCCAGAGCTGCACACGCACATGGCCCGCCGCCGTCTGCTCGACGCGCGTGACGTAGCGCCCGCTCAGCCAGGCCATGGGCCAGAACAGCGCAGAACCCAGCAGCACCATGCCGATCTTCCACGCCTGTACCGCGCCGCGGCTGCCGAACTCGGCGAGCAGCTGCGCCTCGGCCGGCAGCGACACCAGCCAGGCCGAGAGCGGCACCGGCGCCAGCGTGAGCAGCAGCACCAGCGTGAGCAGGCGGCTGCGTCCGGAACGGTAGAGAAGTGTGGACTCGGTCATGGAATGCGGGGACAACGCTGGTTAAATGGCAGAATCAGGACCGTTTCTAGAGCATTCGCGGCGCGCTGGCCACCCTCCCCTGCACCGGCCCGTACCGCGTCCGGCCGCCTGAGTGCGGTCGCGGCGCACCGTGCCGCTACACGGTGACCGGCTTGGCGAACGCGACCATGACCCACGACGCGCACCACAGCGCCGGGCATCCGGCAGCCGAACAGCTCTCCCGGACCGTCGGGCTGGAGGGCTTTCGCTATTTCACGATGGTGTGCACCACGGCCGGGCTGATGATGAGCGCGGTCTACTTCGTGCTCGGTCCGCGCCTCCTGGCCGCGGTCGCCCTCGGCAGCACCGTCCTCTTCGTCATCATGAACCGCTGGGTGCAGGCACGGCCCGACGGCTCGCGCGTCGCGCACGGCAACTGGCTGGTGTCGATCTTCATCCTGATGGCACTGGCCACGATGGCCTTCGCCACCGGGCAGAACACGTCCTTCGTGGCCTGGTACCTGCCGCTCATGCCGCTGGTGGGCGGCTACCTCGGCCGGCCGCGCAGCATCATCGCCTGGTCGCTGCTGACCATGCTGGTCATCGGCGTGCTCTGGATCGCCGAGATCCACCTGCCGCTGCACGAGGAGTTCCAGCCCACCACGCCGTTGCTCGGCCTGACGCAGCTCATGCTCATCGCCTTCTGCGCCGGTTTCAGCCTGATCGCGCACCACATCCGTTCGCGCCACGAACTCAAGCTGGCGCAGAGCCTGGAGGCGGAGCAGGAGGCGCGCCAGGCGCTGGAGCAGGCGCGCCTGCGCGCCGAGCAGGCCGACCGCGCCAAGAGCGATTTCCTCGCGGTGATGAGCCACGAGATCCGCACGCCGCTGAACGGCATCCTCGGCCTTACCCAGCTCCTGCAGAAGGGCGCGTGGAACGAGGACAAGGCCCAGTACCTCACGCTGATCGAGCGCTCCGGCGAAACCCTGCTGCACCTCGTCAACAACCTGCTGGATTTCTCCAAGATCGAGGCCGGCAAGCTCGACCTCGAGCAGGCCGCCTTCTCGCCGGCCGCGGTGGCGCGCCACACCGCCGGGCTCGTGCACGAGACGGCGCTGCAGCACGGCCTCGAGCTCGACATCGAACTTGTGCTGCCGGGCTTCGTGCGCGGCGATCCGGCGCGTCTCGGCCAGGTGCTGCTCAACCTGCTCGCCAACGCCGTCAAGTTCACCGAGCACGGGCGCATCGTGCTGCGCGGGCGCGAACTGCCGCGCATGGACGGCAGCGTCTGGCTGCGCTTCGAGGTGCAGGACACCGGCATCGGCATTCCCTCGGCGGCGCAAACGCGGCTGTTCCAGCCCTTCGTGCAGGCTGAGGCCTCGACCAGCCGGCGCTTCGGCGGCACCGGCCTCGGCCTCGCCATCTGCCGGCGCCTCACCGATGCCATGGGCGGCGCCATCGGCGTCGCCAGCCGCGAGGGCCGCGGCAGCACGTTCTGGGTGGAGATTCCCTTCGCCATGGCGGCCCCCGGCGAGATCGCCGCCGCGGTCGTGCCGGAGCGTTTCGAATCCGCCGCCGGGCCGGGCCGGGCGCGCGTGCTGCTGGTGGAGGACAACGCCACCAACCAGGTGGTCGCGCGCGGCATGCTGCACAAGCTCGGCGTCAGCGTGGACCTGGTGGAGGACGGCGCCGCCGCCGTGGCGGCCGTCGCGCGCCACGCCTACGACCTCGTGTTCATGGACTGCCACCTGCCCGGCATGGACGGCCTCGAGGCCACGCGCCGCATCCGCGCGCAGGAGCCGGGCCACCGCCGCGTGCCCATCGTCGCGCTGACCGCGGCGGCCTTCGACGAAGACCGCCTGCGCTGCGCCGAATCCGGCATGGACGATTTCCTCGCCAAGCCGGTGCGCATGATGGAGCTGGAGAAAACGCTGGCACGCTGGCTGCGGCCGGCAGAGCCGCACGCGCTGAAGACGAACTGACGCAAGACGGCGGCAGCGTGTTCGCGCCGGTTCCCGCGCGGGCCGGCACGGCACGACCGCAGGCCCGCGCGGCATGCCCGTCCGCGGGAACGCCACCGCGGAACACTGCATTGCCGGCCGGAAAAAAGTGCATCCGCCCGCATCGCCGTTCCGCTTCCGTCATCGCCGCGCCCGCCCGTCTCGCCGCCACGGCCTCTCATTCCCCGCACGACTTCTCGTCACCAAAGCTGTGGTAGTTTCCTGCGCTGCGGCATCTAAACCGCCGCATTCACCCGCACCGGATCCACCGCCCCATGCGCACCGGCTTCTTCGCCACCGCTCCGCTTCCTGTCGTCACCTGCACCGCGCCGGCGACCGGGCATTTTGCCGCCTGCCTCTCCGCGCGCCGGGCCTGAGTTCTCCTCCCTTCAGGTCCGGCCCCCGCGCCCGACCCTCACCCTGAAGCGTGGAGAATGCCCGTGAATGTTCGTCCCCCCGTTGTCGTTCCACCCCATGATCTCGATCGGCTCAGCACGCTGCTCGAGCGCCAGCCCGCCGGCGACGGCCGCCTGCTGCAGCTGCGCCCGATCGACGTAGTCGGCCGGCCCCGCCGCGTGAAGGAGGCAGCGTCGTGGACATCCTGAAATCCTGGCAGCGGCAGACGGAGGAGCAGCTCGACGTACTCGAGGTCACCGCAGGGAAGGTCTATGTCGCCTGCTACGAAGGCGAGGACTGCAGTGCGGTCGGCTGCACGCATGCGGAATTCCGGGCCGGCAAGCTGCACGGCGTGGTGCGCGAGATCTTCGGCGAAGCGGTGCTCGCGGAAGCGCTGCAATATCTCCGCCCCTCCTAGCGCCGGCCGCCAGGAAACCGCCGCCGGCCCTGTGCGAAACATCCGTGCGCCACGGTCATCGGACGCTCTGCCGCCGCAGGGATACGGACAAGGCATTTTCGGCAGGCCCGCCCTAACGGCTCGGCTACGCTTGTTGGAGAAGCGCCAGCGGAGCGAGCGCCGCACGCAGGAGGACGTCATGGCAGCAGAACGCAGGGCCGGCCGCGAGCACGGCAACGGCCCGCCGCGCGAACTCGATCCGGCACGCAGCAAGTCCGTGGAGGAAGTTGAGCGGGAGGTGGACGAGATTGTCGCCGCACTGGCGGCCCGGGAACGGGCACGCCGGGCCCGCGAGGCGGCAGCCGATGACGAGGCCGGTGACTACCAGCGCTAGCGCGGCAACCCGGCAACAGGCCGGGTCCCTGCCCTCAGGCGGCGCTCGCGACCCCTGCCTCCACGCGGTTGCGCCCCGCTTCCTTGGCCTGGTAGAGCGCATCGTCCGCACGGCGGACCAGCGCTTCGCCGTCGAGATGCGCGTCGCTGGTGCAGACCGCCAGCCCGAAGCTCGCGGTGACGGCGAGGCGCTCGCCGTGGTCGCCGAGGAAGACGGTGGCGGCGAGCCGCTGGCGGCAGCGCTCCGCCAGCACCAGCGCGCCCTCCATCGCGGTGCCGGGCAGCAACAGCAGGAATTCCTCGCCGCCGATGCGGCCCACCGCGTCGCACTGGCGCACCGTCGCGCGCAGCACGCGCGTCGTCTCCTGCAGCACGCGGTCGCCGGCATGGTGGCCGAAGGTGTCGTTAACCATTTTGAAGTAGTCGAGATCGAGGATGACCACGGCCAGCGGCATGCCGGTGCGTTCGGCGCGCGCCGCTTCCCGGGCGAGCAGGCCGAGGATGCTGCGCCGGTTGTGCACGCCGGTCAGCGCATCGGTGAGGCTGAGCGCGTGGAACTGCGCCTCGCGCTCGCGCCAGCGGCCGAGGATCTGGTCGGCGAGCACGAGGCCGCCGCAGAGCAGCGGCAGGAAGAAGAGATAGTGGGTCAGCACCTGGAAGGCGCCGCCCGGATGCCAGGCCGGCGCCGCCAGCGAGAGCAGCGGCGCATAGGGCAGCGCGCCGGTCGCGCTCGCATAGGCGAGGCCGGCCACGCCGGCCAGCGCGGTGGCGAGCGCCGCCAGCACGGCGGCGCGCTGGAACAGGATGAAGGCCACCAGCGGCACCACGGTGAGCGCGACACCGGTGGAGATGCCGAGGATGCCGGTGCCATAGCCCATCACCACCATCGCCACCGCGCCGAACTGCAGCGCGACGTGATCGGTCCGGGGCAGCGCCACGTCGCGCTTGCGCAGCTCGATCGCGACGCCCAGCAGGAGCATGGTCGCGGCCTCCAGCGCCAGCTGCAGCCAGAGCACGGTGCGCGCGACCGCGGCCTGCCGCAGCGCCGCGGCATCGGCGAACTGCAGGTCGACGATGACGCCGGACAGCGCGCCCGCCTGCATGACGAGGAGCAGCGCGAGAAAAAGCGCGGCCTTCTCCTGCGTGCTCCACTCGAGGATGCTGGCCGCTCGGCGCCGCCAGCCGTGCACGCTCAGCCACCAGGGCGGCGCCGCCGTCGCGCGCCGGATGCTGGTGGCGGCAAGCTGGCCGGCGTCGGCGTCGACAGCGGCGGCCACGGTGTCGCGGTCGGCCACCACCACGCGGTTGCGGCCGGCCCGCTTGGCCGCGTAGAGCGCGGCGTCGGCGGCGTGCAGCAGCGCGCCGCCGACCGGATCGAGGCGCGTGTCGCAGCAGGCGAGACCGAAGCTGCCGGTCACCGGAATGACGTCGCCGCTGTCGGCGGTCAGCACCAGCACGGCGAGCGCGCGCCGGCAGTCCTCCAGCACCTCGGCGGCTTCCGCGGCGCCGGTGCCCGGCAACAGCAACAGGAATTCCTCGCCGCCGAAACGGCCGACGGCATCGCAGTGTCGCAGCGTCGCGGTCAGCGCCTGCGCGGCGGCCCGCAGCACGCGGTCGCCGGCGGGATGTCCGAAGCGGTCGTTGATGCGCTTGAAGTGGTCGAGGTCGACCATGGCCACGGCGAACGGCGTGCCGTGACGGCGGGCGCGCGCGACCTCGGCCTCGAGCAGGTCGAGGATGTGGCGGCGGCTGTGCACGCCGGTCAGCGCGTCGGTGAAGCTGAGTTCGAGCACCCGCGCCTCGCGGCGGCGCCACTGGTCCAGCAGCACGGCGCAGAGCCCGATGTTCACGAGCAGGTGCGGCGTGGCGAAGAGCAGGTGGGTGTCGACCCAGAACAGCGCGCTCTGCGTATCGACGGGCGCCGGCAGCGCGGGCGCATAGGGCAGCAGGCCCGCGGCCGTGGCCCCGTTGAGCGCGAGGATGAGGCCGAAGGTGACGGCGAAGGCCAGCAGCGCCACGCGCCGGTCGAGCAGCAGGAAGCCGAGCAGCGGCGCGCCGGCGAGCACGACGCCGGCCGGCAGGCTCAGCGTGCCGGTGAGGTAGACGCCCCACACCAGGCTCACGCTGTAGAAGTTGGCGCCGAGGTGCTGGAACCAGAGCGCCTCGGGCCGCACCCGGACGAGATGGCGCCCGGCCATCACCAGCAGCGCCGCGGCGGTGATGACCGCGGCCGCGAAGAGGCCCTGCGGCCAGAGGAAGGCGTGGTCGGCCAGCGCCGCATCGCGCGCCAGCGCGAAGCGGCCCCAGAGGTAGTACTGCAGGTAGAGCAGCGCTGCCAGCACAATGGGAATGCAGGCGCGCTCCACGCTGCTCCATTCCTGGATGGAAGCCAGCTTGCGACGCCAGGAGTCGAACTTGCGCATGCGCGCCCTACCGTCCGGTGGTGGAGATCGGCTTGAGCGTGGATGCTGATCCGTACCTGCGCAACCCGGCGCGGGCCGGGAAGAGCGTGCGGCAGACGGGCTGCCGCTAATGCCGATGAGCGCGATTTTGTCCGGGACAAACCGGGCGGGAAACGGCCTCCAGCAGAACGTTAGCGGTGCTTCTGGTGCGCAAAACCATGTCCGTGTTTCCCTGCACACCCGCATGCCGACACAGCTCCATTGCGGCGACCGCTCGCCGCCAATGCACGCGACCGTCATGCCGCCCACTGCCTGAACACGGACCGCTGGCGCTGCGGACGCCATCGCCACAGCGCGCTGCCCGCCCGGCTTCCGCATGAAAAAGCCCGCGGATGCGGGCTTTTTCATGACCGGCCGGAGCCATTGCCTCAGGCCACCAGCTTCTGCTGCGCCTCCAGGAATTCGTCGATCTGCTTCAGGTATTCGCGGTTGTCGTGGTCCCAGGGATGGAAGCCGGGACGGAAGTAGTCGGCGTAGTTGGCGAGCTGGATGCGCAGCAGGCCGATGTCGCCGAAGGTGTAGCGGAAGAATTTCGCCCAGCCCTTCACGTCGGTGAGCTTGCCCTCGGTGCGCAGCACCTGCAGGAAGACCGGGATGACGAGGCCCCAGAACACCACGGTGGCGAGCGCCAGGCCGGCGCAGCGCAGCGCGTAGGCGCGCGGACCCTTGCCCATCACCGCCGTCCAGACGTCGAAGGCCACCGCCTTGTGCTCGGTCTCTTCCAGGGCATGCCATTTCCACAGCGCGGCGTAGTGCGGCTCGGCGCCGGCCGAGACGCGCGGCTCGCGCAGCACGCCGTCGGCGAGCAGCGCGGTGAAGTGCTCCAGCGCGATGGTGGCGGAGAGCGACATCTCCTTGCCGAGATGCTTCGTGACGCGGTCCAGCAGGCCCTTGACGAAGCGCTCGAACTTGGGCGCGACCGGTGCGCGGGCGAAGAGCGCGTCGTTGTATTCCTCGTGCTCGCGGCCGTGCATGGCCTCCTGGCCGATGAAGGCGGTGATGGCCTTCTTCAGCTCGGGGTCGGTGACCTGGTCGCGGTAGGCACGCACGCTGTCGATGAAGAAGCGCTCGCCCACCGGCAGCACGATGGAGAAGGTGTTGAGGAAGGCGGTGAAGACCGGGCCGGCGGCGAAGTGCCAGTCGCCGATGTGTTCCGCCGGCAGGTGGAAGCGCAGGTCGCGGCGGATCGGCAGGAGGGGCGTAAAGCCCTTGAAGGGAATCACGTTCTTGCGGGAGGCGCCCATGTACTTCGTTCCTCGGTCGGTCAGGCCGGCACGTCGGCCCAGTCGATCAGGAATTACCGGAGGACGCTGCAGGCGGCAACGGCCGGGAGACCCGGCGGCGCGGATGCGGCGATGCGCGGCGGCGCCGGGTGACCACCGCAGCGCCGTCCGCACCGGCGGGACCGGCCGCGCCGGCCGGAGGCCTCAGCGCCCGACCCGCGCAGAGCGAAGCGCTGCCGACCTCCGCGCTTCATTTCCTTCCCGCCGCAGTACCGCCCGGTACAAAAATCAGGCAACAAGCGTCGAATCTGTTCGACTCCAATGCTGTTCATCACCAGCATTTTCCAGAGGTCGGAATCACAGCGCTTTTTTGTTCATTGGCCCGTCCTTTTCTGCCAGTTTTCGATGCTAACACTCAACAACCACTGGACAGGTTGGCGGTAACGGGGCCGTGTGATCAGGCTGGACGATTCGATTGTCAGAAAAGGCGGAGCCCCGCAAGGCGGCTCACACCCCCCATCAAAACTAGAAGGAAACCACACCAGCATGATCACCCAACGACTGTGCCTGTTTTCGGCAGGACTGCTCCTTGCCGCCACGGCCGCGGCGGAAAACATCACGCCCAGACTCAAGCTCAACGGCTTCGCCACTGCCGGCGCCGCCTTTCTCGAGGAAGATTCCGGCGGCTACCAGTACATGCAGAACTCCTACGGCCGCGCCGGCATCAGCGAGCGGCTCAACACCAAGTTCGACAGCGCGATCGGCCTGCAGCTCGACTACCAGGTGAACGACAGCACCAACCTCGTCACCCAGCTCGTCGGCCGCGGCCAAAACCAGAGCAGCGCCAACGGTGCCTCAGCGCAGAACACCTTCCAGGTCAACGCCGACTGGGCCTACATCCGCTACGCCTTCAACGACGCCTGGTTCGCGCGCGCCGGCCGCCTCGGCTTTCCCGGCTTCATGCTCTCCGACTCCATGCTGATCGGCCACGCCCATCCGTGGGTGCGACCGCCGGCCGAGGTCTATGCCAACACGCCGGTGCCCTCGCTGCAGGGCTTCGACGTGAACTACCGCCACGACTTCGGTAGCTGGACGCTGGGCTCGCAGCTCTTCGCCGGCTCCAGCGACACCAGCGACAGCCGCCTTGCGCTGCACAACACGACCTCGCTGTACTTCACCCTCGAGAACGACGACCTGACGCTGCGCGCCGGCGGCATGAGCTTCAAGCTCGACAACAGCGTGAGCCTGGCGCCGCTGCCTAACCTCGACGCGCGCAAGTACAGCCACTTCGTCAGTGCCGGTTTCTCCTACGACAACGAGGTGTGGCTGCTCAACGGCGAATGGGTGCAGCAGAGCGTCGAGGACTGGCCGGTGGACTTCAACGCCGGCTATGTGACTGTGGGCCACTACTTCGGCAAGTGGCTGCCCTATACCTATTGGGCCACGATCGACACCATGGGCGAGGACCGGAAGACCAAGGGCGCCATCAACACGCGCCCGGCTTCGATCTTCGAGCAGAGCACGGTGGCGCTCGGACTGCGCTTCGATCCCAAGCCCGGCCTGAGCCTCAAGGTGCAGGTCGAGCACATCCACGACATCGGCAGCTACGACGGCATCTTCCGCTACTCCAGTGCGGGCGCGCCCTTCCCCGGTGTCGGCGGCCTGGCGGGCGGCGCCACGCTGCCGCAGATCGAAGACACCAACCTCTACAGCTTCACCGCCAACGTGGCCTTCTGAGGAGAGCGAAAATGAAGAAGTTCCTGCTAGTCCTCTCCGCCCTCGCCTGCATGCAGATCGCGCATGCCGAACTGGTGGTCGTGGCCCATCCCGGCGTCAAGACCAGCACCATCTCCCAGTTGCAGTTGTCCAAGATCGTCCTCGGCCAGTCGACGACCTTTGCCGACGGCAGCGCCGCCGTGCCCCTCGACGTCAACGGCGACTACCGCAACAGCTTCTACACGCACGTGCTGAAGCGTTCGCCGACCCAGCTCGAGAAATACTGGGCACGCATGATCTTCACCGGCAAGGTGCAACCGCCGCGCCAGGTCAGCGCCAAGGACGTGCGCAGCATCGTTGCGGAAACGCCGGGCGCGATCTCCTACCTGGACAGCGCTGCCGTGGACGGTTCCGTGAAAGTGCTGACGATCGTGCAGTAAGCAGCCTCCGCTTGAAAAAAGCCCCTGCGAAGGGGCTTTTTTCATGGGTCGGCACCGCCGGCATCTGCGTCGGGCCGGCATCATGAAGGCGCCGGCTCAACCGTCCTGCTGCAGCGACACGCGCGCGCCGGGCACGACGCACTCGCGGTGGTAGGCCTCGGGCAGGTAGGGCACGAGCGCGCTGAAATCGCGCGCCAGCGCGACGTCCTTCTGCAGGTCGTCGAGGGTGCGGCCGCCGTGGCAGAGCGTGATGATGGCCACGAGGCGCGCCATGTCCTTCATCATGCCGTCCATCCAGGGATGCTTCTCCACCACGCTCGCCATCAGCGGCTCGCCGTCGAAGGTGGCGTTGAAGCGCCGCGCCTGGGCCAGCGCCTCCTGCGGCCGGCCGCGTAGGAAATCCAGCCAGGCCAGCGCGTGCTGCGTGTTGAGGCGCAGCGTGACGTCGGCCGGCGACTGCGCCGCCAGCGACTGCTGCAGGTAGCGCTCGGCGAGGTCGAAATCGAGACGGCGCACGTGGAAGTAGCCGACGCGGTAGGCGGCGTCCGCGACGAGCTCGGGGCG
The DNA here is from genome assembly GCA_021156385.1 of Moraxellaceae bacterium. Classification (GTDB taxonomy): domain Bacteria; phylum Pseudomonadota; class Gammaproteobacteria; order Pseudomonadales; family Moraxellaceae; genus UBA2031. Next base: position 11,272 of record JAJNDL010000010.1, read on the forward strand.
CGGCGCCACCTCCAGCACCTTGCGCAGGTAGCGCACGGCTTCATCGGGCCGGCCCTTGCGCTCGTAGGCGTGCGCGACCTTGTAGAACGCCGCCACCAGCGCCTCGTCGGCATCGACGCTGCCGGTAGGGGCCGGGCCCGGCGGCGCGACCCGCGCCGGGGCCTGTGCCGCACCCCAGGCCGGCAGGAGCGCCGCCAGCAGCAAGAACCCCATGGCTTTCCCGATCCGGACCATCCCCGTCCACCCCCGTCCCTGACGACGCCGGCGCGCCCTCGCCGGCCGTGCCGGCAGCGCCGAGACGCCCGCCTGCGGCCGTCGCACCGACCGGCCACCACGGCAGCGTAGCCAGCGCGTCCGGGCGGCTCAGTGCAGCTTGTGATGGCGGGAAGCAAACAGGCGTAA
>JAJNDL010000322.1 GCA_021156385.1 Moraxellaceae bacterium
ACCTCCGGTGCCGGCGGCGAGGCCAGGCGCTGCTCGATGCCGCGCAGGCGCAGGATGCGGCTGACCGCGGAGACGTAGAGGTCGCCGTCGCGGAAGGCCACGCCCACCGGTTGCTGCAGCCCTTTCGCGATGCGCTGCATACGCAGTGCGCCGCGACCGTAACCGGTAATGGCGTGGACCTCGCCGCTGCGCGAGCCGACGAAGAGCGTGCCCGCCGGGCTCCATGCCATGCCGCGCGCCTCCGGTACCGTGGCGATCCGCTCGATCGCGAAGCCCGGCGGCAGGCGGATGTCGCGCAGGTCGCCGGCCCCGGCGCTGTCCGCCACTACGACAAATAACAGAGTTGTCAGCCAGCTGCGTTTTTTCATCCGGCAAGCTCATCTATTCTTGGGGCAGGCAGACAGGGAGGACGGCATGCCCACCATCGCGGTGTTCGGTGCAGGGAGTATAGGTTGCTACGTGGGCGGGCGGCTCGCCGCGGCCGGCGCGCGCGTCGTGCTGATCGGCCGCCAGTACATCGCCAGCGCCATCACCGAGCATGGCCTCACCCTCTCCGACTACCGCGGCTACCGCGCCCGCGTCGAGCCTGGCGACATCACCTTCGCCAACGACGCCAGCGCCGTCGCCAGCGCCGACCTCGTGCTCATCACAGTGAAATCCGCGGCCACCGAGACGGCAGCCCGCGCACTGGAATTCTTCCTGAAGAAATCCGCCGTCGTGGTCAGCCTGCAGAACGGCATTCACAATACCGACATCCTGCGCCAGCTCCTGCGCGAGCAGACCGTGCTCGGCGGCATGGTGCCGTTCAACGTCACGCAGCCCTCGCCCGCGCACTTCCACCAGGGCAGCGAGGGCGAGCTCCACGTCGAGGACTCGTCCCTGCTCGAGCCGTTCCTGCCGGCGTTCGAAAGTGCCGGCCTGCCGCTCACGCTCTGCCGCGACCTGCAGCCGGTGCTCTGGGCCAAGCTGCTGCTCAACCTGAACAACGCCATCAATGCCCTTTCCGGCCTGCCCCTCAAGACCGAGCTGTCGCAGCGCGACTACCGCCGCGTGCTGGCGGCAGCACAGCGCGAGGCCCTGGCCCTGCTGCGCCAGAACCGCCAGCCGCTCGCGAAACTGACGCCGCTGCCGGCACGCTGGCTGCCGGGCCTGATCGACACGCCCGACCTGGCCTTCCGCCTGCTCGCCAATCGCATGTTGGCCATCGACCCCATGGCACGCTCCTCCATGCAGGACGACCTCATCGCCGGCCGCAAGACCGAGGTCGACTTCCTGCAGGGCGAGGTGCTGCGCCTTGCCCGCGCCCAGCATGCCGAGGCCCCCGTGAACCGCCGCCTGCTCGAGCTGGTGCACGAGGCCGAAAAAGGCGGCCGGCGCGACTGGGGCGGCGCGGAGCTGCTGCAGGAAGTGCTGCGCCGCCACTGAAGGCCGGCCGGGCTGCGACAAGGCGCGCGGCAGGCTCTAAGATTCGCGGCCATGACAGCCCGACCAGGACCTCACTCATGGCACATATAGGTTTCATCGGCATCGGCCTCATGGGACTGCCCATGTGCCGCCGCCTGCTTGCCGCCGGGCATGCGCTGACGGTGTGGAACCGCTCGCCGGAAAAATGTGCGCCGCTCGCGGCGGACGGCGCGGCGGTGGCCGCGTCGCCCGCGGCCCTTGCCGCGGCCGTCGACATCGTCATGCTCTGTGTCGCCGACACGACGGCCGTGTGCGACGTGTTCCGCCGCGACGACGGCGTGCACGCCGGCCTCGCGACCGGCAAGGTCGTGGTGGACTTCTCCTCCATCGCACCGGCCGCGACGCGCGAACTCGCCGCGGCAGCACGCGCCTGCGGCGCCGAATGGATAGATGCGCCGGTCTCGGGCGGCGTCGTCGGCGCCGAGGCCGGCACGCTGGTCGTCATGGCGGGCGGCGATATTGATACCGTCGAGGCGTTGCGCCCGGTGCTCGCGGCGCTGGCGCAACGCGTCACCCGCATGGGCCCGAGCGGCGCCGGGCAGGTCGCCAAGGTCTGCAACCAGCTCATCGTCGCCGCCAATGCCGTGCTGATCGCCGAAGCCGTCGCGCTCGCCGAGCAGGCCGGTGTCGACGCCACGCAGCTCGCGCCGGCCCTGGCCGGCGGCTTCGCCGATTCGAAGCCGTTCCAGCTGCTGGCGCCGCGCATGAGCGCGCGCCGGTTCGAGCCGGTGCAGTGGCGCGTGAAGACGCTGCTCAAGGACCTCGACATGGCGGTGGCGCTGGCCGGCGAAAGCGGCGGCGCGACGCCGCTGGCCGCACAGGCGGCGACGCTCCTGCGCGAGCACGGCAGCCAAGGCTTTCTCGAGCAGGACCTGAGCACCCTGATCCACCTTTTCGCCGGTGCAGGCGAAAGGCCGTAACAACACCTTCACTCCAGAGCCAGGGTTTCCGAGATGCTGAAGTTCTCCGCCAACCTCTCGATGCTCTTCACCGAGCGCCCGCTGGTGGAGATCCAGTTCCCCTACGAGCTCGGCCCCGCCGACCTGCAACGCCTGCTCGCGGAAAACGAGCAGCAGCTCGTGCTGATCAACGTGCCGGCCGGCGACCTCATGCAGGGCGGCAACGGCAATGCCTGCGTGCCGGGCGAGGAGAAAAACTTCCGCCAGGCCGTCGCGCAGGCCGCGGAGTACGCCGCCGCGCTGCAGGTGCCAACGGTGAACGTGCTCGCCGGCCGGCGCGTGCCCGGCCTCAGCGTCGAGGCCTGCGAGGCGGTGCTGGGCGACAACCTCCAATATGCCGTGGCACGGCTGCGCGATGCGGGCGCCACCACGGTCTTGGAGGCCATCAACGTCTTCGACATGCCGCGCTTCCTCGTGCACTCGCTGGAGGACATGCAGCGCTTCGTGCACGCCGTGCCGCGCCTGAAAATGCAGTTCGACTGCTACCACATGAGCCGCATGGGCGAGGACGTGGTGCCGGTGCTGCGCGACAACCTGGCACAGATCGGCCACGTGCAGTTCGCCGACAGCCCGGGCCGGCACGAGCCCGGCAGCGGCCGCATCGATTTCCGCGCCGTGTTCGCGACGCTGCGCGACTCCGCCTATGCCAGCACGAGACGATTTCAGGCCGGCATTGAGAACGGCAGCGCGGTCCGGAACAATCCGGTGACCGGCCGCCAGCGGCAGGACAACAACAAGACAGGAGCATCCGCGAACATGAGCCACTGCGTGTTCTGCAAGATCGTGGCAGGCGAGCTGCCCTCCACGCGTGTCTACGAGGACGCCGACGTCATCGCCTTCATGGACATCTTCCCGCTGCGCCGCGCCCATGTGCTGGTGATCCCGCGCGAACACCAGCAGCACCTGCACCGCCTGCCCGCGCCGCTGCGTGAACGCCTGATCCAGGCCGGCGCACGTGTCGCCGAGGCGATCTACGCCTCCGCACTGAAACCGGCGGCCGTGCACTACATGATCAACGACGGTCCGCAGGCCCACCAGACCGTGCCGCATGTGCACCTGCACGTGCTGCCGCGCTTCCGTGGCGACGGCGGCAGCTTCCTGCTGAGCCTGCTGCGCAAGCCCTTCGACCTGGTGCTGGGCCCCACCTCGCATGAGGCGCTGGAAGCGGATGCGGCGGAGATCCGGCGACAGCTCGAACGCTTGAAGTAGCCGGTGAGGCAATATCGGGGGAGCCGCCCGAGCCTGCAGGATCCCGCAGGGCACCTGCCCGGAGGCGCCGCCGGCAAACTGCCCGGCAACTCCGGCGACGGCAGTGACATCGGTTTCGGCAAACTTACGAAGGACAGGCGTTGCAGGGCGGAACACCCGAAGGGTTTTCCGCCAGTGCACGCAACGGCAGGCCATTGCGAAGGCAAGCACTTTGCAGGCTCTTCGGAGCGGGCATCCAACCGTGACTGCGTGACCGGGTGCTGTCTCAGGCCTTGAACCAGCCCGGGTGGCGCAACAGCCAGTTGCGTACGCATTCCAGGCGCGCCGCGCCGTCATCTTCCTCGAGCAGCGCCTGGCGCGTGTCGCCATCCAGCGGCAGGCCGTCGGCGATGCGCCAGGCAAGCATGCCGGCGTCGGGCACGGCGTGGCCCTGTTCCTCCAGCGCCTCGGCGAGCAGACGCAGGTCTTCCGGCACCGGCACGTATTCCTCCGAGCTCATCGGTGCGGCGCGCGCGAACATGAGGCCGTCGCCCTCGACGCGCCAGTGCGAGAGGCGCACGCGCCGCTCGCCGATCGCGATCGCGCCCAGCGTGCCGTCGCGCTGGCTGACCAGCTGCTCGAAGAACACGCGCGTGCCGACCTCGTAGGTGAAGGCCGTTTCGCCGACCTCGCGGCCTTCGCGAATGCGCACCACCACGAAGGGGCTGTCCTTGCCGCAGATGTCCACCAGCCGCCGGTAGCGCAACTCGAAGATGCGCAACGGCAGTTCGCCACCGGGAAAGAGCACGGTGTGCAGGGGAAAGATGGGCAGTTCTTGCTCGGGCATGGGAACGGGACCGGTTCAGGAATTTTCTATGCTGCCCATTCGCGGCAAGCAAAAAAACAGCAGGACTGTTCTCGTCGCGTGCCGGAACGGATGGCGTCTTGAGCAAGCTCCGTTAAAACACTACGCCTTTTCGCTTCAGAACGTCACGCCCAGCGCCAGGTAGACCGCGCGCTGCTGGCGGTCGCCGATGGCGCCGAGCAGGTAGAAGGGCCCGAGCACGGTATCCGCGGCCAGGAACAGGCTGCCGGAATAAGCCTGGTCCGGCGCGGCATGGCCGGGCAGCGGCAGCCCCACGCGCCCCGCCTCGACGGCAATGCCGCCGTAAACGCCGTTGCCCACGGCCGCCGGCAATTCACTCACCCGGCGAAACACCGTGAGGCCGCCGAGCAGCTTCTCGCCGCCGAGATAGTAATTGGGCGGATAGGCGCTGAGGTTGAAGAGACCGCCGAGGCCGAAGGCATCGAAGAAAGGCAGCGTGGAGTCCAGGCTGGTGCCGGCGCTGACGCTGAGCAGCGCGGTGGTGCGACCGCGTGTCAGGGCACGCATGCCGCGGAAGTCGAGGCGGTCGTAGCTGAGGTCGGCGCCGAGATCGGCGCTGGACTTGAAGTAGGCGAGGCGCGCCGCGCCGCCGCGGCGCGGGAAGCGCGCGTTGTCGAGCTGGTCGTAGACGCTGCGCAGCGTGTAGCCGCCGCGGTGCCAGGCGCGGTCGGGCACCACGGCACCGGTGACCGAGTCGACGCTGGCATAGGAGGCCGTGATGCCGCCGCGGAATTCGCCCCAGCGGCCGAACACCGAGCCGATCTCCAGCGCGCCGCCGGTCTCCGTGTATTCGTATTCGAAGCGCGTCGCGCTGGAGAAGCGCAGGTCGCGATGCTGGTCGAAATAGAAGACCTGCGGCGCGACGAAGAGTTCGGAAGCCAGGCTGGCGGGCTGGTACCACTCGCTGTAGATCATGTTGTCGCGACCGAGCTGCAGGTCGGTGCGCCACTGGCCGTCAAGGCGGTTCAGCCAGGCGCGGCGCAGCGAGGCCATGGCGGCGAAGCGCGCATCGCCCTGGAAGTCGCTGTAGAGGTTGAGGCCGAAGCGCAGGAAGTCGCGGCCCGGCTTCTCCACCGGGCTGATCTGCAGCTCGGCACGGCCCGGCGCGGTATCGGCCAGCTCGTAGCTGATGTGCGAGAAGTCGCCGCGCGCATAGACGAGCCCGATGTTGCGGTGCAGCTCCGCCATGTCGAAGGGTTCGCCGGTGCGCACCTGCAGCAGGCTGCCCATGACGCGCGGATTCACCCAGCGCGTCGGCGCCATCTCCACGTCCTCGATGACGGGCGGCGGCGGCCGGCGCGCAGCGACGCGCGCACGCCAGGCCGCGTATTCGGCCTCGCTCACCTGCAGGGCGCGCAGGTTCTCCGCCTGCTGCGCCACGGCCTGCTCGCCGACCGCGATGATCTCGCGCACCCGGTCGAAGTCGGAGCTGGCGTAGCCGTCGAGCTCGGGCACGATCAGCACGTCGTCGTCGCGCAGCTTCCCCAACTCCTCGTTCATGTTCGCCATCATGCTGA
>JAJNDL010000323.1 GCA_021156385.1 Moraxellaceae bacterium
CTGTTCGGCCTGCTGCCGGTGGATTTCTCGGACCTGACACTGCTGGAGCTGAAGGAGAACGAGGGCTTCGTGGAGCAGTCCCCCATGGGCAGCATGCGGCTGTGGCGGCATGAGCGCCGCATCGGCGCCGCGCCGGACGACGCGGCCCGCCGCTGCACCGTCACCGACCTCCTCACCTTCGAGCCGCGCCTTGCGCGCGGCCTCACGACCTGGGCCGTGAAAAGACTCTTCACGCACCGCCATGCGGTGCTGCGCCGCGAACTCGGCGGCGCCTGAAAACCACAGCCGGCTTCGACACCCTTGCAGCGGTACCGCTACTCAGGGTGCCGCCTTTTCCAGCGCCGCAGGTGCGGCGCTACCACCGATCCTGACCCGCTGCGATGGCACCACCAGCCAGCGGTACGACGCATCCTGCGCCCAGCTCGCGCTGCCCGGCGCGAGGCGGCCGTCCGGCCAGAGCGGCGCGGTGTACTCGCCCTTCCGCGCCGGAGGGCACGTGCACCCAGAGCGCATCGTAGACGTTGCTCGTGCCGCGCCGGCGCCAGATGCCTTCCTGGCTGCCGTCGAAGGTCAGCTCGCGCATGTGCAGCACGGCGCCGAGCTTCATGCCGCGCGGATCCTGCGGCGGCAGCGGCCGCCAGGAGTATTTCGGACTGGCGATCCAGCTCGCGCGGCCCGGCGCCAGCGTGCCGTCGGGCTTCACGCGCGCGCGGTAGCTGCCCTTCAGGCCTTCGCGCGCGATGACGAGCTCGCCGTTCTCGATGCCGCGCACCTCCAGCACATCCTGGCTGACGTCACCGGTGGTGGTGTGCACCCAGAGGCCGTCGTAGACATTGCTGTCGCCGCGCTGCCGCCAGATGCCCTCGTAGCTGGCGCCCGGCGAGCCTTCGCGCATGCGGAACACGGGACCGAGGTCGACGCGCGGGCCGGCGGGCTTCGCCGCGACGGGCGCCGCCACCGCCGGCGCGTTCGCCGCCGCGACTTCCTCCAGCACGTTGGGCCCGCCGAGGAAACCGAGGCGGTAGTCCTCGTGGCAGCGCGACAGCTCGATCACCATGGGGTCCTCCATGCCGACCCAGTTCGCCACCGCGCGGTTGAACAGCGCGCGGCGCTCGCCGAGCAGGCGGTTGGCCTCGTGGTCCTCGGCGGCGGACAGCGCCCGGCCCGGCAGCGGCTTCGCCAGCGCCTTCGCGATGCGGCGCGTTTCGTCCAGCGTGGCGAGCTCGTCGGGATTGAAGAGCGAGCGCATGCGCGGGCCGACCGCGGTGGCGCGCGACATGAGTTCGCGGCAGAAGCGGCGGTCGGCGAGGAGCTGTGCGCGCATGCGGTCGACCGGCGCACCGGTGTCCTCGAGCCGGCGGCATTCCTCGTAGGCGCCGTGCAATGCCATGTTGCGGGCCGCCGGCGCGGACGGCAGCGCCGCGAGGCGTTTCTTCGCGGCGCGGCTGGCGACGGCGTGGCGGCCGGGATCGTCGTTGAGCAGGTCGCTTTCGCGCTGGCTGAGCGGCAGCCAGCGCGTCTCCGCATCCATGCCCATGAGCGCAGCCTCTTCCTCGGGCGCGCCGGCGAACTCCTTCGCCTCGGCATAGACGGTGAGGCAGAACAGCGCGTCGGCATCGCCGAGCACGCGCGCCGGCGCCGCCGCCAGCACGGTGGCGTCCTCCTGGCGCCGGCATTCCTCGTAGGCGCCCTGCAGCGCAGCAGCGCGGGCCGGCGCGGACGGCAGCGCGCCGAAGCGGCGCTTGGCGATGGCGCGCGCGGCGGCGTGGCGGGTGGGATCGTCGTTGAGGAGATCACTCTCGCGCTGGCTGAGCGGCAGCCAGCGCCGTTGCGCATCGTTGCCCATGAGGGCGAGTTGCGGCTCGTTCGCCCCGGCGAAATCCTTCGCTTCGGCATAGACGGTGAGGCAGTAGAGGGCATCGGCGTCGTTGAGGTGGACTGCCTGCGCCGGCACGGCAAGCGTGCAGCACAGCAAGAACAGCAGCCCGATGGCAGAACGCATGCCGAATCCCTCACATTCTTCTTGTTGTACCTGCGCTAGGCTTGCGGCCAGGCAGGCATCCGACGCTGGCCTGCCAATTATCGTTGCGGCCGTTGCGCGCGCAAGCTCGCCGGCCACCGGATCTTCCGAGGACCCCGCATGGATTCCCGACCGCTCCTGCCCCGCAACCGCGAGCAGAAGCTCGGCGCCTTCGCCGGCATCGCCGTGGCCCTGCTGCTGCTCGCGCTGCACAACCCCTTCAGCGGCTACGTCACCACGGCGGAGCGCATTCCCATCAGCATCCCCGGCCTCAACCTCTTCCCCTGCGAGGACGGCTGGGAGCGCGAGGATGGCGGCACCGACTGGTTCTGCCAGGACGGCCGCCAGGTGCGCCGCCTGCCCTTCGCCGAATGGCGCACGGAGGCGCCGGCCTTCGCCTGGATCGGCCGGCCGGCGAACCTGCTGATGCTGCTCGTCATCGATGCCCTGGCCGCCGTCGCCTGGCTGCTGCTGTTCCGTCCGGAGAAATCCGCGTAGGCAGCGCCGCTAGCCCTGCGGGCTGAACGTCATCTGCCGGCAGTACTCCGCCATCGCCTCGGGCACATGCTCCGGGCAGACGCCGCACTGGCGGTTGCCCGGCACGGCATGGTCGATGAACTTCGGATACGGCAGCCCGAGGCCGGCCATGATGCCGCGGAACTCCTCCGCCGTTTTCCCCTGACCCAGGCGCGGATTGCGCGCCTTCTCCTGCGCGATGCTGCTGACGTGCCGCTGCTGGTAGTCGTGCGCGGGATAGACCAGCGTCTCGCCGGGCAGCGTGAAGAGTTTCTCGTTGACGCTGCGCCAGAGCGTGTAGCTGTCGCCGTTCTGGAAATCGGTGCGGCCGCAGCCGTCGATGAGCAGGGCGTCGCCGGTAAGCACGCGGTCGCCGAGCAGGTAGGCAAAGTGGTCGTCGGTATGGCCCGGCGTGAACAGCGGCGCGAGTTCGACGTTGCCGACGCGGAAGGGCCGTCCCTCCTCGATGCCGAGGTCGACGCAGGCCAGGCGGTTCACCGCCGGCCCGGCGATGCGGCTGCCGGTTTTCTCGCGCAGTTGCAGTGCCGAGGTGACGTGGTCGGCGTGCACATGCGTCTCCAGCGTCCACGCAAGCCTGAGGCCGAGCCGCGCGAGCTCGGCAAGGTCGCGCTCCTGGGTGTTCATCACCGGATCGATGAGCACGGCGTCGCGGTTGACCTCGCAGCCGACCAGGTAGGTGTACGTGCAGGAAAGCGGCTCGAACAACTGGCGGAAGATCATGGCTTGCCCTCCCCGGGCAGCACGCCCTCGAGCTGCTCCGGCGTGCGGTCGAACCAGACCAGCACGGCGACGATGGCCAGTGCCAGCAGCGGCACCAGGCGCGTGTTGACGAGGCCGACCGCCACCGGCGCCAGCCAGAACAGCGTGCGCAGGCCCATGCTGTAGTAGTTGCCGGCACGCATCATGTAGTTGCAGGCCATG
>JAJNDL010000324.1 GCA_021156385.1 Moraxellaceae bacterium
CGACACCTATTCGCTGGTGCAGCCGCTCGGCGTCTGCGTCGGCATCACGCCGTTCAACTTCCCCGCCATGATTCCGCTCTGGATGTTTCCGCTCGCCATCGCCTGCGGCAACACCTTCGTGCTGAAACCCTCCGAGCAGGACCCGATGACGCCGACCCGCCTCGCCGAACTCTTCCTCGAGGCCGGCGCGCCCAAGGACGTGCTGCAGGTGCTGCACGGCGGCCGCGAGGTCGTCGACCAACTGCTCACGCACGAGGACGTGAAGGCGATCTCCTTCGTCGGCTCGGTGCCCGTGGCCGAGCACATCTACCGCACCGGCACGCAACACCTGAAGCGCGTGCAGTGCTTCGCCGGCGCCAAGAACCACATGGTGGTGATGCCGGACGCCAACCCCAGGCAGGTGGTGAGCAACATCGTCGGCGCCTCCTGCGGCGCCGCGGGCCAGCGCTGCATGGCGATCTCGGTGGCCGTGCTCGTCGGCGAGGCGAAGCATCTTCTTCCGGAGCTGAAGGAAACGCTGGGTGCGCTCCGCCCCGGCGTGTGGAACGACGCCGGTGCCGCCTACGGCCCGGTGATTTCTGCGAAGGCCAAGACGCGCATCCAGGAACTGATTGCGGCCGGCAAGTCCGAAGGTGCGCAGTGCCTGCTCGACGGCAGCGACTACACCGTGCCGGGCCACGAAAGTGGCAACTGGCTCGGCCCCACGCTCTTCGCCGGCGTGAAGCCGACCATGCGCATTTACACGGAAGAAATCTTCGGCCCGGTCCTGCTCTGCATGGAAGTCGACACGCTGGAGGAGGCCATCGCGCTGATGAACGCCAACCCCTACGGCAACGGCTGCTCCATCTTCACGGATTCCGGCGCCGCCGCGCGCAAGTTCCAGCACGAGATCGAAGTGGGCCAGGTCGGCATCAATGTGCCGATCCCCGTGCCCCTGCCCTTCTTCTCCTTCACCGGCTGGAAGAAGTCGTTCATGGGCGACCTGCATGCCTACGGCAAGCAGGCGGTGCGCTTCTACACCGAGACCAAGACCATCACGGCGCGCTGGTTCGACGAGGACATCCCGCACCACGCGCCGAACATGACGATCTCGATGAAGTAGTTCCCCTCCCCTTTGTTCGGGAGGTGGGTGTAGGTCGGGATTTATCCCGACAACTGCGGTGAATTCTTGCGCTGCTTGTCGGGATAAATCCCGACCTACGAAGATCCTCGAAAAAGCAACGATGAGAACTGCGATGAACTTCGACCTGAGCGACGACCAGCAGGCCTTCGTGCAGACCGCGCGCGATTTCGCACAGCAGGAGCTCGCGCCGCATGCCGCGGAATGGGATGCGACCCATATCTTTCCCGTCGACGTGATCCGCAAGGCCGGCGAGCTCGGCTTCTGCGGCATCTACGCCAGCGAAGCCTGCGGCGGCCTCGGCCTCTCCCGGCTCGACGCCGCGCTGATCTTCGAGCAGCTCTCGCAGGGCTGCACCGCCACCACCGCCTACATCACCATCCACAACATGTGCACGTGGATGGTGTCGAGCTTCGGCAGCGAGGCGCAGCGTGCCGAGTTCGGCGGCCGCCTCACCTCGGGCGAGTGGCTGGCGAGCTACTGCCTGACCGAGCCCGGCGCCGGCAGCGACGCCGCCTCGCTGAAGACCTCGGCACGGCGCGACGGCGACGACTACGTACTCAACGGCAGCAAGATGTTCATCTCCGGCGCCGGCGCCACCGACGTGCTCGTGGTCATGGCGCGCACCGCCGATACCGGCGCCAAGGGCGTCACCGCCTTCATCGTGCCCGCCAACCTGCCCGGCATCGGCTACGGCAAGAACGAGCTCAAGATGGGCTGGCGCGCGCAGCCGACCCGCGCCATCACTTTCGACAATGTGCGCGTGCCGGCGCGCTGCCGCCTCGGCAACGAGGGCGAAGGTTTCCGCATCGCCATGAAGGGCCTCGATGGCGGCCGCATCAACATCGCTTCCTGTTCGCTGGGCACGGCGCAGGCCGCGCTCGCCGCCGCGCATCGCTACCTGCAGGAGCGCCAGCAGTTCGGCAGGCCGCTCGCGGATTTCCAGGCCCTGCAGTTCCGCCTTGCCGACATGGCGACCGAGCTGCTCGCTGCGCGCCTCATGGTCTATCACGCCGCCTCCAAGCTCGACGCCGGCGCGTCCGATGCCAGCGCCACCTGCGCCATGGCCAAGCGCTTCGCTACCGATGCCTGCTTCACTGTTTGCAACGAGGCGCTGCAGCTGCATGGCGGCTATGGCTACCTGCAGGATTTCCCGCTCGAGCGTTTCGTGCGCGACGTGCGCGTGCATCAGATTCTGGAAGGCACCAACGAGATCATGCGACTCATCGTGGCGCGCCATCTTCTGGCGCAGGCGGAGCTGTAAGGGAAAGATTTTCTTGATTGGTATTATCAGGCCTGTGGTGGGCGCTATGGCGCTAGGCGAGGTGGGCTACTGCGGTCGTGGAGTTGTTTGTTTGCACGGCCCGGTGCGCCTCGCCCGCGGGGCCTCACTTTCTTTTGGGTCGCCAAAAGACAGTAAGCAAAGAAAAGGCGATGACGGCGCTGGCTGCGCGCGCGTGGAATGGATCGAAGCCGGGGACTTCGGCTCCCTTTTTGGCCCTGGCCTTGAACGAAGGGCAGCGAGGCCGACGACAGGACGCTGGATGCAAGTGCAAAAGGCTGCGCGCGCAGAACCGGTGGAAATCGGGGGCTTCCACTCGCTTTCCAGCCTTGGACCTGAATGGTGGGCAGCGAGGCCGATGACATGGCGTTGAGTGCGTCTTGGGTATCGAAATTTTTTTGCAGGTAGCATGTGGGCTCTCAGTGCCTCAGTGCATTGCTGGCAAAGCCGGCATGCCGGCCTCGGAGACGGTCATTAAAGGCCTGGGCCAAAAGGGCAGCCGAAGCCTTTGGCCTGGCCGCTCACACAGTTATCTCAAACAGCGTCATCGCCTTTTCTTTGCTTACTTTCTTTTGGCGACCCAAAAGAAAGTGAGGCCCCGCCGGCAAGGCGCACCGGGCCGTGCCGGCAGGCAAATCCACTTTGTCACGCCGGACCCCGGCCAGCGCCATAGCGCCCACCCGGGCAGTAGCAAGATCCCCAACAACCAGCACCGCAACACCCACTAAAGGCCGCAGCAATGCACCATAAAAACAAACAGGT
>JAJNDL010000325.1 GCA_021156385.1 Moraxellaceae bacterium
ATGGGCTCTGGCACCAGCGGCGCGCGGGCGGGCTGCGCTTTCGCAGCCTTGGCGGGCGCTTTCGCGGGCGCCGCGGGCTGCGCCAGGGCCAGGCCCATCGGCAAGGCCAGCGCGAGGGCGCGCAGGAGAACGGAAGGCTTGTGCATGCAATGCTCCAAAGGCAATTTGCCCTACGGTAGCGTTGCGGCAGCGGGCTCCGTGTAGTCACCCGGCGACGGGGGCAGTCGGCGCGCGCTGTCCCGCAGCCGAATGCTCAGCCAGGATCGTTCAGGTGAATTGCACTTCCAGCGGAGCCAGGGGCGCATCGAACGCCGCGCGCCAGCGCTCCCCGCGCTGCACCGGCCAGGCGTCCGTCCAGGTGCCGGTGGTGACCACGTCGCCAGGCTGCAGGTCGGTGGCGCCGGGGCAGTCGCGCAAGGCGGAGAGGAAATGCGACAAGGCGTGCAGCGGGCCGTCCAGGACGTTCGCGCCGACGCCAGCGTCCATGCGTTCTTCGCCCCTGGACAACGTGATGCGCGCGGCGGCGAGCTGCGCGTCGAAGCTTGCCGCGTCTCGCGGCAACTGCTCCACCGGCACCTTCTTTCCCACCAGCAGGCGTGCGTGCAGGCCGCTGTCCGCCACCGTGTCCGCAGCGGTGAACTTCCATTCAGGCATGTGCGATTGCACGATCTCGAAGCCGGGCGCCATCCATTCCACGCAGCCGAGGAGGTCGTCGAGCGAAGCCCTTGCCGGCGGCGTCGCCTTCATGCCGAACACACACTCGGGTTCGATGCGCGGCTGGCACGTTCCCGCGAGCGAGAGCTCGCCGGCACCGTCGCAGAACGACAGCGTGGTGTTCCACACGGTGCCCCAGATGGGCGCGTAGACGCCATAGCGGTCCCAGATCGTGCGGTTGGTGAAGCCGATCTTGTAGCCGCGCGGCTGTTCGCCGCGGCTCATGCGCAGCTGGCGCACGCTGAGCGCGCGCTCGTACGCCTCGGCCACGCCCAGGCCGCTGCCGGCAGGCCACAGGGTGGCGTCGTCGAGGTGGCGGAGCAGGGTTTCGGGTGTCATGCCCCGCAGCTTAGCGCGCCCTCAACGCGCGGCTTGCACGGCCTTGCGGTCGGCGACCACCCTCTGCGCGGCGGGCCGCTCCGCGATCATCTTGACGTAGGGCTTGTAGTCGACGCCGGCCGTGGCCAGCAGGTCCTCCCCATAGATGGCCTTGGTCGCCATGCCCACCAGCGGCAGGTCCGCGAAAGCCGAACAATCCGCCATGGAGAACGTATCGCCCGCGACGTAGGGCGCGAACTGCGCCAGCCGCTGGAAGCCGGCGATCTTCTGCTCGATCTCGCGGCGGATGCGGGCCGAATTGCTTTCGGACAGCGCTGGCGCGCCGAAGAAGGCGGACGGATAGAGCTGGCGCACGGCCATCTCGAGATGCCAGTCGAGGAAGGTGACCAGCTCGCGCACCTTCGCGGCGGCGTACGGGTCGGACGGGAGCAGCGCGGGAGCAGGATGGGTCGCCTCGAGGTACTCGAGGATCACCTGGCTTTCGCACAGGCAGCGGTCGCCATCCGTGATGAAGGGGATCTTGCCGAGCGGCGAGAGCGCCAGCATCTCCGGCGTCTTGTCGCGAAAGGCGATCACCTTCTCCTCGAACGGAACACCTTTTTCCAGCAGGGCGAGCTTGACCTTGTTGTGGTAGTTGCTGATGGGGGAGCCGTGCAGCGTGAGCATCTTCTTCGTCTTCCGTTCAATCGGCCTTGGCGCCGGATTCCTTGACCACCTTCGCCCACTTCACCGTCTCGGCCTGCATCAGCGTCGTCAGCGCCTCGGGCGTGCCGGTGTTGATGTCCAGGCCCAGCCCGGCGAGCTTTTCCTTGACGTCGGGCATGGCCATCACCTTGAGCGTCTCGGCGTTGATGCGCATCTGCACGTCGCGCGGGATGCCGGGCGAAGCGAGCAGCGCGAACCAGGAGGTGGCTTCGAAGGCCGGCAGGCCGGATTCGGCGATCGTGGGGATGTTGGGCGCGGCGGGGGCGCGCTGCGCGCTGGTGACGGCGATGGCCTTGAGCTCGCCCGACTTCACCAGCGGCAGCGACGACGGCATGTTGTCGAACATCAGCTGCACGCGTCCGCCCAGCAGGTCGGGGATCGCCTGCGCGCGGCCCTTGTAGGGGATGTGCTGCATCTTCACGCCGGCCAGCGTGTTGAACAGTTCGCCGGAGAGGTGGATCGAGGTGCCGCTGCCGGAGGAGGCGAAGGACAGCGGCTGCTTCCTCGCCAGCTCGATCAGCTCCTTCACGTTGCTGGCCGGCACCGTCCTGTTCACCACCAGCAGGTTGGGCGTGGAGGCCAGGAAGGTGATGGGCGTGAAGTCCTTCATGTGGTCGTAAGGCATCTTCGCGTACAGCGACGCATTGATCGCGTGCGTGCCGACGGTGCCGATCACCAGCGTGTGGCCGTCGCCAGGCGCCTTGGCCACCATGTCGGCGCCGATGTTGCCGCCGGCGCCGGGCTTGTTCTCCACCGCGATCGGCTGGCCGAGGCCGCTCCACTTCTCGGCCAGCACCCGCGCCAGCGTGTCAGGCGCGCCGCCGGGAGGGAAAGTGACGATGATGCGAACCGGCTTGGTCGGCCAGGCGGCGCCTTGCGCGTGGGCGGCGGCCAGCGGCAGCGCGGCGCCCAGCAGCAGCGCCGAGACGCCGGCGAGAAGTCGAACGCGGGAACGGGACATGGACGGTCTCCTGGAGGTCGTGGACAGCATTGGCATGCAAACATTCTGGAACGGCAGTTCCGCCCCGCCGCTAGGGGTTTGCTCGACCCTGGTCGCCAACTGGACAGCGCCTTCGCGGCTATCCTCCACGCCCATGCAACCGCCTCCGCTGCCGGCGCCGGAAGAGATCGCCCTGCTCGAGCCCTTCGAGCGGCTCGGGCTGGACCGCATCGCGCTGGTGGGGGACGGCCGGCAGGCGGAGCGCGCGGCCGAGGTGCTGCTCGCCGAAGCGGTGTGGGGCTTCGACACCGAGTCGAAGCCCACCTTCCAGGCCGGAGAGGCCTCTGAAGGGCCGCACGTGATCCAGCTCGCCACGCTGGACCGTGCCTTCGTGTTCCAGCTGCACGAGCCGCGTTGCCGCGCCGTGGCGGGCGAGCT
>JAJNDL010000326.1 GCA_021156385.1 Moraxellaceae bacterium
GCAGCAGGTAGAGCAGCGCGATAAGCAGCGAGCCCAGCCGGAAGAAAGCGACGGCGCGCAGGCGGTGGTCGTGGCGGTAGATCGCCTCGAGATTGTCGGGAAAGCCCAGCCGCCAGGCCGAGCGGCGCGCGGCAGCGGCGATGGTGTCGAGAGGCGGCTGTTGCTGCTGCGGGTACGGCATCCTGTTCCCCACATCGTGGCCCGCCGGCCCGGACCTGCTGCATTGCAGGCCCGCCGGAAACGCGCACGGGGCGCATGCCGCTATTTCGCCGCTTCTCCCCCCCCCGCAAGCAGTAGCTTTATCGTTAAACGTTGTTTCAACGAATGGTGTTCGGACAGCAGAAATGCAAAGCATTCGACTGCCGAAGATTCGATTACGCCAGGTAATCCCGAAAAGTGTGCGACAGCTCGCGCCCTGTCACGCGCGAGCCGGCATGATGCAAAACCGGTTTTCTGCAGCCGGCTTTCCGTCAGCTCGCCTGCTTGTGCAGCTGCGACGCCGGATGCGCGGCCGGCACGCTGTCCAGGCCGGCGGCATAACGCCAGGTAGCGCGGCCAGCGTGCTTGGCCTCGTAGAGGGCGTCGTCGGCGGCGCAGATCAGCTCGCCGGGCAGCAGCATGCCACTGCCCGGCGTCGCCACCGCCACGCCAATGCTGACGCTGACCGTAGCGCGCGCGAGGCCCGGTGCCTGCGCCAGGCCGGCCTCGTGGATGGCCTCCAGCAGGCGCTCGGCGAGCTGGCAGGCCGTGCGCCGGTCCGTGTTCGGGAACAGCAGCAGGAACTCCTCGCCACCGTAGCGCACGGCGAGTTCGCCGGGCCGGCGCGTCTGTGCGGCAATGATCCCGGCGACACGGCGCAGGCAGCTGTCGCCCTGCACGTGGCCGAGGCTGTCGTTGTAGTGCTTGAAGTGGTCGATATCGATCATGAGCACGGCGAGCGGGCTCTGCTGGCGCGTGGCGCGGCGCCACTCCTGCTGCAGGGCCTCATCGAAGTGGCGGCGGTTGGCAAGACCGGTCAGCGCATCATGTCGGGAAAGTTCGTCGAGCTGCTCGGCATACTCCTCGGTGCGCGACTGCAAGTCGCGCAACAGCTGCGTCTGCAGGAACAGTTCGCGGTCGCGCCGCTCGGCCAGGAAGGCGATGAACATGCCGAGCAGGCTGGCGCCGCTGAAGGTGCGGTGCAGGATTTCCCAGTCGACGCTGCCGCCCAGCAGCCAGGCGAGCGCGGTGCCGGCGGCGCCGCCCAGCCAGCCGGCAAGGAAGGCATGTACGAAGCGCAGGCCGGTCACGCAGTAAATCACCACGATGGCGTACATGACGGCCGCCTGGGTCAGCTGTCCGGCCACCGGGTCCCGCACCACGCCCGTCACCGCCACCGACAGCGCCACGGCGCCGAAGCTGCCGAGCCCCACATAGTGCTCGAACCAGCGATCGAAGACCGGCAGCCGGGACAGCGCCCCCGCCATGACGATGATGACGCCCACGTTGCCGTAGAGCGCCAGCCACTGGCCGAGCTCGCTCGCGGGCATCAGCTGGTAGATGCCCGTGCTCATCAGCATGTAGAGCAGGAAGATGAACAGCGAGCTGGGGCGGAAGAACGCCACGGCCCGCCTGCGATGATCGCGCCGGTAGAGCTCCTCCAGGGGGCCCAGGTCCAGACGCCAGGCATTACTGCTCATATTGATTGCCAGCGTGTCCAGACCGGACCGCCCTGCTGCCGGAGTTTGCATTCCTTGCCCTCCCGGTGACTGCTGTTTGCCTCTCTATGAAAGCCTAGTCCACATGGAACCGGCAATCAGTCGCGACCGCTTGTCGCCGACCGGCGCCCTCAACCCCTCTTCCTCCGGGTGGAGGGTTTACGGATGTTGTAGGAGAATTCCGGAATCTCCCCCGGAGTGCCATGCCGTGACAGAACGTCAAAAAGAAGAATCCTACGGCCAGGTTGAAATCACCCCGCATCCGCAGTGGGCCCAGGATTTCTGGAACGACCTGATTCCCCTCAAGGAAGCCATCGCGCGCCATCCCCTCTTCGAGGAAATGGCCACCGGCGACCTCTCGCTGGCGAGATTCCGCTGTGCGCTGCTGAACTTCTACCCACTGGTTGGCAACTTCCCGCACTACATGGGGCTGACGCTGGCCAAGACCGTGGACGTCGGCCGGCCCGGCGTGCTCGCCACGCGCGACTGGCTGATCAACAACATCAAGATCGAGCAGCGCCACCTCTACTGGTATCGCGACTGGGCCGGCGGCTTCGGCATCAGCGCCGCCGAGATGGACTCGGTCTGCCCGCCGGCGGCCATGGACGCCGTCAACCACTTCCTCTGGAACACCAACCAGCGCGGCAGCATTGCCGAGGGCATTGCCGCCACCAACCTGGCCATCGAGTGGGCCACCGGCGACTGGACGCGCTCCGTGGTGAAGGGCATGCGCTGCTATGCCGAACGTGGCGAGGCGAACATCGACCGCCGCACCATGGCCTGGCTGCGCGCCCACGCGCATTACGACGACGCCCACCCCTACGAGGCCATGGAGCTGATCAAGCGGCTCTGCGACGGCGATGCGGCCCAGCAGGCCCGGGCCCACGCCGCCGCGCGGCGCGGCATGGAGTACTACGTGCTGGCGCTGGATGCCTGCTATGCCCTGGGGACGGTGGGGACGACAGCGGCACCTGCCATGGCGTAAGGCCGGACGCGGTGCACAAAAAAGGGAGCGCAATGCTCCCTTTTTCTTTTCAGCGCAGCGCACCTAGCCGAAGCGATGGTCCGCCACGAAGGGATTGCTGCGGCGTTCCGCGCCCATGGTCGACATCGGACCGTGGCCGGGAATGAACTGCACGTCGTCGCCGAGCGTGAAAAGTTGCTCGCGGATGGAGCGGATCAGCGTCTCGTGGTGGCCGCCGGGAAAATCCGTGCGCCCGATGCTGCCGGCGAAGAGCACGTCGCCGACGATAGCGAGGCGCGCCTGCGGCTCGAAGAAGATCACGTGGCCGGGCGTATGCCCGGGACAGTGCCGTACTTCCAGCACGAGCTTGCCCACTGCGACGCTGTCGCCCTGCGCCAGCCAGCGTGTCGGCGTGAAGGAACGGGCCGGCCGGAAGCCGAAGCGGCTGGCCTGCTGCGGCAGGGCGTCGATC
>JAJNDL010000327.1 GCA_021156385.1 Moraxellaceae bacterium
CGTATCAAGCTGAAGCTTTCCAAGACCCGCGCCATCGACTTCCGTGTCAACTCGCTGCCGACCCTGTTCGGCGAGAAGCTCTGTCTTCGTATCCTCGACCCGTCCAGCGCCATGCTGGGCATCGACGCGCTGGGCTACGAGCCCGCGCAGAAAGCCCTGTTCATGGAGGCCCTGGAAAAGCCGCAGGGCATGTTGCTCATCACCGGCCCGACCGGCTCCGGTAAAACCGTGTCGCTCTACACCGGCCTCAACATCCTGAACACGGCGGAGAACAATATCTCCACCGCCGAGGACCCGGTGGAAATCAACCTGGAAGGCATCAACCAGTGCAACGTGAACGTGAAGGTCGGCCTGACCTTTGCCGCGGCCCTGAAATCCTTCCTGCGTCAGGACCCCGACATCATCATGGTCGGTGAAATCCGAGACCTGGAAACGGCGGAAATCGCCGTCAAGGCCGCCCAGACCGGCCACATGGTGCTGTCCACGCTGCATACCAACAGTGCGCCCGAAACGTTAACCCGTTTGCGGAACATGGGCGTGCCGTCCTTCAATATCGCCACATCGGTGAATCTCGTGATCGCCCAGCGCCTGGCGCGACGCCTCTGCAAGGAGTGCAAGCGCCCGGTGGACATCCCGAAACCCAGTCTGCTAGAAATGGGCTTCACAGAAGCGGATCTGGCCACGGGATTCACTATTTTCGAGCCCGTCGGCTGCGACCAGTGCCGGGACGGCTACAAGGGACGACTGGGCATCTATGAAGTCATGAAGGTGACTCCCAGGATTGCCCGCATCATCATGGAGGAAGGCAACTCGATCCAGATCGCGGATCAGGCGCGCGCGGAAGGATATCCGGACCTGCGTCGTTCGGGCCTCGTGAAAGTCATGCAGGGCCTTACTTCCCTGCAGGAAATCAATCGCGTGACCAGTGACTAACTAGAAGTACAAAAGAAGAAAGACTATGGCCAGCAAAGCAGATCAGACCCTTACCTTCACCTACGAAGGCACCGACCGGCGCGGCCAGAAGGTTAAGGGGGAAGTCAGCAGCAAGAACATGGCTCTGGCCAAGGCCCAACTGCGCAAGCAGGGCATCAACGCCAACAAGGTCTACCAGAAGCGCAGCAATCCCCTTGCCGGCGTCCGCAAGAAAAAGATCTCCCCGCTCGACATCGCCATCTTCACCCGTCAGCTGGCAACCATGATGAAGGCCGGCGTGCCACTCGTGCAGTCCTTCGAAATCGTTGCCGACGGCCTCGACAATCCGACCATGAAGGACATCGTGCTCGGCCTCAAGTCCGAAGTGGAAGGCGGTAACAGCCTGGCTACGGCCCTGCGCAAGTATCCGCTCTACTTCGATGAGCTGTTCTGCTCCCTGGTGAACTCCGGCGAACAGTCGGGCGCGCTCGAAACCATGCTGGACCGCGTCGCGATCTACAAGGAAAAGAGCGAAGCCCTCAAGATGAAGATCAAGAAGGCCATCAAGTACCCGGCGACGGTTATCGTGGTCGCCGTGATCGTGTCCTGCGTCCTGCTGCTCAAGGTCGTGCCGGTCTTCCAGGACCTGTTCAAGGGCTTCGGTGCCGAACTCCCCGCCTTCACCCAGATGGTCATCGACATGTCCAAGTGGCTGCAGGAATGGTGGTTCGTCTTCCTGGCCCTTGTCATCGGCTCGATCTTCGGCTTCCTCGAGGCCAAGCAGCGCAGCGTGGCCTTCGCCAACTGGCTGGACCGCCTCGTGCTCAAGCTGCCCATCGTCGGCGACCTCGCCTACAAGTCTACGGTGGCGCGCTACTGCCGCACCCTGGCCACGACGTTCGCGGCCGGCGTGCCGCTGATCGACGCCCTGCAGTCCTGCGCCGGCGCGGCCGGCAACGTGGTCTACCGCGACGCCATCATGCGCATCCGCGACGACGTCTCGACCGGCCAGCAGCTCGGCTTCGCCATGCGCCAGACCGGCATCTTCCCCTCCATGGCCCTGCAGATGGTGGCCATCGGCGAGGAATCCGGCGCCCTCGACGCCATGCTCGACAAGGTGGCCACCCACTTCGAATCCGAAGTGGACAACGCCGTGGACGGCCTCACCTCCATGATGGAACCGCTGATCATGGCCGTGCTCGGCGTACTGGTCGGCGGCCTCATCATCGCCATGTACCTCCCCATCTTCCAGCTCGGTGCCGTGGTCTGATGCTCGAACTGCTGCAAACAAGCCCCCTCGTCGCAGGGGGCTATGTTTTTTTCATAGGGCTGTGCGTCGGCAGTTTCCTGAACGTGGTCATCCACCGCCTGCCCATCATGATGAAGCGCGGCTGGGAGGCCGAGTGCGCCAGCCTGCGCAACGAAACGCCGCCCGAGCAGACCCGCTTCAACCTCATCGTGCCGCGCTCGCGCTGTCCGCACTGCGGGCACCGGATCACTGCGCTTGAAAACATTCCTGTCGTGAGCTGGGTCGTCCTGCGCGGACGCTGCAGCAGTTGCAAGGCTCCCATCGGCATGCGCTACCCGCTGGTGGAACTCGCCACTGCCCTGCTCTCGCTGCTGGTCTACCTCATGCTCGGCCCCACGCTGCAGACGGTGGCCGGCCTGGGCTTCACCTGGGCGCTGATCGCGCTCACCATGATCGATTTCGACGAACAGCTGCTGCCCGACGACATCACCCTGCCACTCATGTGGGCCGGCCTGGTGCTCAACATCCAGGGGATGTTCGTCCCATTGCAGGACGCCGTGATCGGGGCTGCCGCGGGCTATCTCTCGCTATGGTCGATCTACTGGCTCTTCAAGCTGGTGACCGGGAAGGAAGGCATGGGCTACGGCGATTTCAAGCTGATGGCCGCGCTCGGCGCCTGGATGGGCTGGATCGCACTGCCCATGGTGCTGCTGCTCTCTTCGGTAGTGGGCAGCATCATCGGTGTCGGTTACCTCATCGTGCGCAAGGAAAGCGCGCCTTTCCCTTTCGGGCCTTACATCGCCATCGCCGGCATCATCGCCCTGCTCTTCGGCCAGGACCTGCTGCGCTGGTACCTGGGCGCCTGAGGTCGGCATGCTGGTCATCGGTCTCACCGGCGGCATCGGCAGCGGCAAGACGCTGGCCACGGATCACTTCGAGCGGCTCGGCATCACCGTGGTCGATGCCGACCGCTTGCCGAAATCGCCACCCGGTTCGGCGACAGCGTCATCAGTCCCGACGGCACGCTGGATCGCGCCGCCCTCCGCCACATCGTCTTCGCCGATCCCGAGCAACGCCGCAGGCTCGAGGCCATCATGCATCCGCGCATCGCCGAAGAGATCCATCGCCAGCTTGCCGCCAGCACCTCTCCCTACACCATTCTGGTGTCGCCGCTGCTATTCGAGAGCGGCCAGCACCATTTCACGCAGCGCACCCTGCTCATCGACGCGCACGAGGCCCTGCAGCGCCAGCGCGCAGCCTCGCGCGACAACGTGAGCGAAAAACAGATCGAGGCCATCATGGCGGCACAGATGAGCCGCGAGGAGCGGCGCGCGCGTGCTGACGACGTCATCCTCAACGACGGGCACATCGAGCACCTGCATGCTATGGTGGAACGCCTGCATAGCAAGTATCTGGAGCTGGCC
>JAJNDL010000328.1 GCA_021156385.1 Moraxellaceae bacterium
CTCCTGCGCTCCGCTGCCCCACTTCTTCCGCCCCTTTGCCCTTTTATTCGCGCGCCTTTCCCGCCGCGTTTCACTGCGCGCCTTTTTCCGCCGGCGCCGCTCCGGTTGCAGGCGGCTGCGCCCCGGCCTGCCGCGCCCGGTGCTCCAGCAGCCGGCGCAGGTCGGCCACGCGCACCGGCTTCGCGAGATAGTCGTCCATGCCGGCCGCGAAGCAGCGCTCGCGATCGCCCGGCAGCGCGGCCGCGGTCATCGCGACGATCGGCAGATGCTGCCCGGCCGGTTCCGCGCGGCGGATGGTGCGCGCCGCCTCGTAGCCGTCCATCACTGGCATGTCGCAATCCATGAGCACGAGATCGAACGCCAGGCGCTGCACGGCATCGACCGCCTCCTGGCCATTGCCCACCGTCTCCACGACGCAGCCCAGCCGCTTCAGCATCTCCGTCGCCATGAGCTGGTTGACGGGATTGTCCTCCACCAGCAGCACGCGCCCGGCCGCGCCTGCCGGCAGCGGCCCCGACGCCGGCACCGCGGCCGCTTCCTGCGCCGGCCACTGCGTCTCGGGCACCGGGGTGAACGGCAGCTCCACCCAGAACAGGCTGCCCTGGCCCGGCATGCTCTCCACGCCGAGCCGCCCGCCCATGGCCTCGGTCAGCGACTTGCAGATGGCGAGGCCAAGCCCGGTGCCGCCATAGCGGCGCGTGGTCGAGGAGTCGGCCTGCATGAAGGGCAAAAACATCGCGGACTGCATCTCCGCGGCGATGCCGATGCCCGTGTCCTCGACCTCGAAGCGCAGCCAGACGAGGGCGTTGCCCGCCTCCGTCGCCGGCGGGCCCGCCAGGCAGCGCAGGATGACGCCGCCCTCGTGCGTGAACTTGATGGCGTTGCTCGCCAGGTTGAGCAGGATCTGCCCGGTCCGCGTCCGGTCGCCGCGCACGCCGCGCGGCGCGCGGCAGTCGCAGCTCAGCACGAGGCCCTTCTGGCGCGCGGTCTCCTGCAAAATGAGGACGCGCTCCTCCACCAGCTGGCAGGGATCGAACACCATCGACTCCAGCTCCAGGCGATCGGCCTCGAGCTTGGAGATGTCCAGGAAATCGTTGATGAGGCTGAGCAGCACCTCGCCGGAATTGCGCGACAGCTCCAGGAATTTTTTCTGCTCCGCATTCAGCGGCGTTTCCTGCAGCAGCGAATTGAGGCCGAGCACGCCGTGCAACGGCGTGCGGATCTCGTGGCTCATGAAGGCGAGCACGCGGGTCTTGGCGGCATCGGCCTTCTCCGCCTCCTTGCGCGCTGCCTCGGCCGAGCATCGGTGCGCCTCGGCCGCGTCCTTCAGCGCGTTTTCCTGGGCCAGGCTCTGCGCCAGCTCGCGGATGCGCAGATCGCTGGTCTGGCGCACGCGGATGCTCACCACTGCCACCATGAGCAGCAGCACGATGCGCGTGATGCCGCGCAGCGTCGGCGTGGTGGACATGGTCGGTGGCAGGTTGAACCAGTAATCGCTGACCCACACGCCAAGTGCCGCGAGCGTGGCGAGCGCCGCCCACAGCCCGGCCGTCGGCGGCGTGTTCACGAAGGCCGCCATCACCGGCAGCAGCACCAGGAACCACAGCACGAAGGACTGGGCCTGTCCCGTGAACAGGCTCAGCACGACGATCACCGCCAGGTACGCGCTGAGCACGACCTGCTTCAGCCAGCGCAGCCGGCGATTGCTCTGCGGCCGGCAGCCGTAGTGCCACACCAGGAGCTGGAGAACGCCGAGCCCGGCACCGATGAGGCCCGGTACCCAGCCCTTGAGCAGGAGCACGGCCAGCGCCAGCGTGAATGTCCCCGCCGCACCGGCGCACATGAAGGTCCTGAAACGCTGGCGCTCCTCCTGCTCCGCCAGGCGCTTGTGCGTGGCGAATGTCGCATCGAGACCGGCCAGCTCATCGATTTCCGATTTCATGCAGGACTCCGGGCAGGAACAGCATCCTGCCAGCGGACACTCGGACAGCACCCGTCCCGCCCGGGTGGCCGGCGCTACGGCATGCCGGGCTGGAAAGCAAAGGGCGGGCGATGTCACTTCCGCGGCTTGGCGAAGCGGCTGACATCGAAGCGGCGCACGACAAGGAGCGGCTCCTTGCCCCGGGAGTCGTGACCTAGCGCTGCTGCATGGCCAGAAAATCGATACGCGACATCGGGATGGCACTTTCCATGGCCAGCGTCAGCGCCAGCTCGGGCGCCATCACGCCCTTGGCCCTCTGTACCATTTCATGCAGGGCGCAGCCGAACAGCACGGGCCATTCCTCGGGCTTGTGCGCGAACTGCTTGACCTTGGGCAGCACGACAGGCCACAGCGTTTTCAGGAAATGGAGCGGCAAGTCGCTGGCCGCATGCCCCTCGGGCCAGCGCGGCACGCCAAATTGCTCGCTGCCCACCGAGGCAGCGACATGCGTGAAGATCCCGGCTATGTCCGGCGCCGGGCTGCCGGCCTTGCGCAGGCTGGTGGTCGCAATGTTCCAGACCGACAGACGCTCCTCGGCCAGGCGCCGGTCCAGTGCCTCGCCGCAGTAATAGGTACGGCCGTATGCATCCTTCACGAGCGCGAAAGGCGCATTCACCGATTCACCCCTGATCAGCGCTTCGTTGCGCAGGCTGGCCTGGCAGGCATAGCCGGCCAGCGCGCCCAAGGCGCAGAGCAACGACGCCATGTCGGTGCCTTGCCCGCTCTTGAAGGTTTTCAGCAAGTCCTGGTTGATCTCGACCGCCCCCATCTTGGCGCCCGCCAGCGGATCGGCTTTCTTTTTTTCCTCGACGGCACGCATCAATGCGCCCAGCCGGGCCCGCTCTGCCGATACTTCAGGCTTGGGGGGAGGCACGGCGGCCCTGGCCTTTACCCTGGCGGCCGCGTTCCTGGCCGATTTTGCTGCGGTCCAGCGCCAAAGCTTCTGGGTCAGAAGCGTCAGCAGGCCCAGCACAAGGCCGACTGCGCCGGCCACCAGGCCTGCGAGCAAAAACGACTGGTAGAACTCGCGCTTGGTCTGGCCCGGGCGGAAGTAGCTCTTCACGGTATTGTGGTGCGGGTCACGGGCGGAGTAGACGACTTCGATCGGGCCGCGCGACAGGAAATTGATCGCCTGGTCCTTTTCCATTGCGGCAGTGTTGCCGTGATAGTCACGGCCGTTCACGCGGAATTTGTACTTGAGGATGACGGAGACACGCCTCGACTTGCCCGACTCCACGCGACTGAACCCGTCCAGCCAGGCGATGGTGTAGGCCGGCGCCTCCTCGATGGGCATGTTCTTCTTGTAGCGGCCGTACTCGTCGATCCAGAGCGCAAAAAAGACCAGCCCGAACATGAGGAGGCCCACATTGCGCGGCCTCATGAAGAGGTGAACCATGCCTTGCATCCCCTGCAGAAGACTCTGAACTTGCATTCCGCCGGTCGGCGTGACGCAGGGGACGGTGTTGCAAAAATGCCCCTTTCTTGTCGGGGCATTTTTATCGTTTCACCAGAGCATGGCAATTCCCGGGCGGCGCTCCCTGCTTATCCCGCCGAAAGCGGGCGACGGGAAGCCGGGAATGCGAGCCGCCCTGCCGTCCGCCCTCCTCGTCCGCTATTTCTCCACGGTGGCGCGCAGCCAGCTCCGCACTTTCTGCTCGAGTTCCTGCGGGCGCACGGGCTTGCCGAGAAAATCGTCCATGCCCGCGGCGAAGCAGCGTTCGCGGTCGCCGGCCACGGCGCCGGCGGTCAGCGCCACGATGGGCACGCGCCCGGCGGCACCGGGCAGCGCGCGAATGGCGCGGGTCGCATCGAAGCCGTCCATCACCGGCATGTCGCAATCCATGAAGACGAGGTCATAAGGCAGCCGGCCCATGGCCTGCACGGCCTCGCGGCCGTTGCCGGCGACATCGACGCGACAGCCGAGGCGCTGCAGGAGCACGACCGTCAGCTTCTGGCTGGTGGGGTTGTCCTCGACGACGAGGATGCGGCCGTGGATGCGCGCGCCGCTGTCCGCGGCGCAGTCGGGCGGCAGCGGCCGCTCGCCCGCGTCGCGCAGCGGGAAAGGCAGGGAAACCCAGAAGGCGCTGCCGCTGCCCACCGTGCTGCGGTAGCCGATGGTGCCGCCCATGGCCTCGGCCAGGCGCTTGCAGAGCGCCAGGCCGAGGCCGGTGCCGTCGTGCTGGCGCGTGGTCGAACCGTCGCCCTGGGTGAAGGGCTGGAAGATGCGGTGATGCACGGCGGGATCGATGCCGATGCCGGTATCGCTGACCTCGACATGCAGCCAGACGATGTCGTCCAGGCGCAGCATGGGTTCGCAGCGCAACTGCACCGTGCCGGCGGGCGTGAACTTGATGGCATTGGAGAGCAGGTTGACGAGGATCTGCCGGAAGCGGCAGGCATCGCCGTTGACGCGCGCCGGCACCTCGATGCTGCAGCGCAGCTCGAGATTCTTCCGGCGCACGTCCGCCGTCACCAGCTCCAGCACCCGCGCGATTTCCTGGCGCGGTTCGAAATCGACCGGCTCCAGCAGCAGGTGGCCGGCCTCGATGCGCGCGAAATCCAGGAAATCGTTGATCAGCGCCAGCAGGTGCTCGCCCGCCTCGCGGGCGTGGCTGGCATGGTGGCGCTGCTCCTCGTCCAGCGCGGAATCCAGCAGCAGGCCGTTGAAGCCGATGATGGCGTTCAGCGGCGTGCGGATCTCGTGGCTCATGGTGGACAGGAATTCGGTGCGCGCACGGCCCGCGGCCTCGGCCGCGCGCAGAGCCTCCTCGGCCTGCTGCGTGGCGAGGCGCAGCGCGCGCGTGCGCTCCTCGACCTTGCGCTCCAGCTCGGCCTTGGCGGCCTGCAGCTCGGCCTCGAGCTGCTTGCGCGGCGTGATGTCCTTGATGACGAGGCAGATGAAGGCCTCCGCCGGCGCCGCCTCGACGCGCGAGGCCGAGAGCAGGCACCAGGCGACGGTGCCGTCCTTGCGGAAAAAGCGTTCCTCGAGGAAGTACTCCTCGATG
>JAJNDL010000329.1 GCA_021156385.1 Moraxellaceae bacterium
CCAAGCAGCGGTAGTTCAGTCGGTTAGAATACCGGCCTGTCACGCCGGGGGTCGCGGGTTCGAGTCCCGTCCGCTGCGCCATACAAGACACAACGCGCTTGCCGAAAGGCCAGCGCGTTTTGTTTTTTTAGGGTCGTCATCCGGCTAACGGCTTGTGAGCCATACGCTTTTCCGGTTAGCTATCTTTAAGACAACAAGCCCCGCTGCCTGCAAGGAAGACCGTATGGCGGACCACCACCCGCCGGGCTCCGCTCCGGCCAACCAGCGCGCCCACGAGCGCCTGCCGCTGCAGAAGAACGCGCTGCTCATTGCCCGCGGCATGAAGCAGCGGCCCTGCCAGATGAAGGACATTTGCACCGGAGGCGCGCTGCTCGAGCTGGTCGCGATGCCCGGTGCGGAAACGCGCGACTTCCAGCGCGGCGAGGTGATTCTGCTGCGTACCCTGCTGGGCGAGGGCGCCGATGCGCGCCCCCTCGAGCTGCGCGCACGCATCGCCCATGCCGAGGGCGCACTGTTCGGCGTCGCCTTCTTCAATCCCGATCCCGTCGCCGTCGGCACGCTGCTCGATGCCGCGCGCGCGGCACTGCCGCCCGCGCCACCGGCGCCCACGCTGGCCGCCCGCGAACTCGTCGAGCAGCTCGGACAGCAACTGCTGTCCTATACCGCCGCCGCCTTCGGCGCATTGTTCAAGGCCGCCGACGAGCAGCTGCTCGCCGCGGCCGAGCATGCCCACAGCAGCAGCGAGCAACGCCTCTTCTTCGAGGCCGCCACGCAGCTGCGCAAGCAGCGCGACAGCGTCCACCTGCGCTACCAGGGCGAACTCAAGCAGTCCTTCGCGGAAACCCGCGCCGACAGCGAGCCGGCCGAAGCCTCGGTGCTGGCGCAGGCGGACAAGGAGCAATTCGAGGAGTGGCTGGTGGTGAAGGTCATGGCGGCGCGCGTGGAGGAAAAATGCCGCCTGCCGCTGCTCGCCCTGCAGACCCGCCTGGATGCGCTCGGCCATGCCGCGCCCGGGCGTCAGCACAATCCCTTCGCGCCGGCAGCCCTGTGCATCGCTTTCCAGCATGCCATTGCGCCGCTGCGTTTCGGCCATGTGGTGGAGAAAGTGCTGTACCGCTGCCTGGAAGACAGCGTGCTTGCCAACCTCTGCAGCGTGTACGAAGGCCTGAACACCGTGCTGGCCCAGCACAACGTGCTGCCGCAGCTGGATGTCGGCAAGCACGGCCTGGCGCCGGCCCCCGAGCTGGCTGACGTGCCGGCGCCCGGCACTGTCCCGACGGCCGACGGCGTACCGGCTCCGGCCTCCGTCGTGGCCGATCTCGCGGCGCTGCGCGCCATGCTCGCGCTGCAGCAGGAGCTGCAGGCGGGAGCGACAGTGCCGCTGGCGCTCCCGGTCGAGAGTGCCGAGGTGAAGCGCATCTTCGCCACCATCAAGGCCGCCGGCGACAGCTGGAAACCCGCGCTCGAGAAACTGGTGCAGCACGGCGCCGACAACGCCCCTGCCGTCGCCGTGCTCGCGCTGCAACGCTTCGCCGACAACCTCGTGCAGTCGCTCGCGCGCCAGGAAGAGCGCGCCCTGGCCTGGCTGGGCCGCATCGAAGTGGCGCTGCTGCACACGCTGGTAAGCGACGAAAGTTTCTTTCGCGACCCCGCCCATCCGCTGCGCCGCGTACTGGAATGCGTGGCGCGCCTTGGCGTGAAGGATGCGCCGCAGGCCGAGGCCGTGCGCACCAGCGTCGACGAGGTGGTGACGCGGCTGGCCCGCGACTTCGATGCCGGCAGCGACGCCCTGGTACAGGCGCAGGCCGCGCTGGAGCCGCTGGTGGCCAGCCAGGAGCAGGCCATCCGCCGCAACCGCGAGCGTGTCTGCCAGATGGCGGAAGGCGAGCAGCGCCTGGTGCTGGCGCGCCGCCGCGTGCAGGAAGCGCTGGATGCGCGCCTCGCCGGCAAGCGCGTGCCGCAGCCGCTGGTGGCGCTGCTCGACGCCGGCTGGCGCGACCTGCTCACCACCACCTGGCTGCGCCACGGTGGCGACAGCAGCGTCTGGAAGGACTATCTCGGCCTGATCGACGAGCTCCTCGCCATCGGTGCCGACGTGCACCGCGAGTTCGACCTGCGCGACCTGCTGCGCCTGCTCAAGACCGGCCTCGAGGAGACCGCCACCGTCAACAGCCGCCTGCAGCAGCAGGCCATCGCCGCGCTCAAGCCGCTGCTCTCCGGCCCGCAGCGCCTGCTGCACGACGTCGAGTGGACGCTGCTGCCGGCATCGAAGGACGAAGGCGCCTCGGCCGAGGAGCGCTGGCTGCAGAAATGGCTGGAACGCGCGCAGCGTCTCAAGCCCGGCGACTGGCTGGAGCTGCAGCACCGCCGTGCCGAGGTGGAATGCCTGCGCCTGACCTGGCGCGACGCCACCGGCAGCCGCTTCGTCTTCGTCAACCGCCAGGGCCAGAAGGCCGGCGACTTCAGCCGCCACGAACTCGCCTCGCTGATGCATGCCGGTAATGTGCTGACGCGCCCCGGCGAATCCGATTCGCTCATCGACGACGCGCTTGCCAAGGCCGGCTACCAGCTCTACGAACGCCTTGCCTGGCAAGCCACGCACGACCCGCTCACCGGTCTCGCCAACCGTCCCGAATTCCTGCGCCAGGTCGAGCGTGCGCTCGACGCCGCCAAGCGCCAGCGTGTCCACCACGTGCTCGCGGTGGTCTGCCTCGACCGCTTCGACGCGCTCAGCACCGGCGCGAAAGCCGTTGCCGAACAGCTGATCAAGGACGTTGCGCACCTGCTCGGGCGCGCGCTGGCGCCGCGCACGACGGTGGCCCGCCTCGGCGGCCACGAGTTCGCGCTGCTGCTCGAGGAGTGCGAGCTCGGCAAGGCGCAGCAGCTCATCAGCCTGCGCCTCGGCGAACTCGCCGCCATGCGTCCCGCCATCGCGGGCGAGAACATCCGCCTCTCCGCGAGTGCGGGACTCACCGACCTCACCTACACCAGCGACACCGCCGAGAGCGCCGTCGCCGCTGCCGCCGACGCCTGCCGCCAGGCCGCGGAAAACGGCGGCAACCGCATCCAGGTCTACCATCCCGCGCCCGAGGAGCAGGCGCGCCGCGACGCCGTCATGGTCTGGGTGGC
>JAJNDL010000330.1 GCA_021156385.1 Moraxellaceae bacterium
GAGAAGCTCGGCCGCCTCGACATCCTGGTCAACAACGCGGCGCAGCAGTTTCCGCAGGACCACATCGAGGACATCACGCCGGACCAGCTCGAGAAGACCTTCAAGGTCAACGTCTTCTCCATGTTCTACCTCGTGCAGGCGGCGCTGCCGCAACTGCGCAAGGGCGGCGGCTGCATCATCAACACGGCGTCGGTCACCGCCTACCGCGGCAGTCCGCACCTGATCGACTACGCCGCGACCAAGGGCGCCATCGTGGCCTTCACGCGCTCGCTGTCGGCCTCGCTGGTCGACGACCACATCCGCGTCAACGCGGTGGCGCCGGGGCCGATCTGGACGCCGCTGATCCCGTCGTCCTTCGACGAGGAGCATGTCGCGAAGTTCGGCAAGAAAGCACCGATGGGGCGCGCGGGACAGCCCGACGAAGTCGCGCCCTGCTATGTCTTCCTGGCCAGCAACGATTCCTCGTACTTCACCGGCCAGGTCCTGCATCCCAACGGAGGGGAGATCGTCAATGGCTAGGCAACTGAAGCTGCCGGGACTCGGCCCGGCACCGCAGGACATCGCCACGGCGGTGCTGCTGCAACGCTTGCCGCCCGATGCGCGGCAGGTCTATCTCGAGGCCTACCGGCGCGCGCAGCGCCTGCATGCGCGGGCGGAACATCCCGCGGAGACGGCGGCTACGGCCTTCGGCAACGGCAAGGACGGACTCCGCCTGCGGCCGTTCGCGGCGGGCGGCCTGCCGCCCTGGCAGGCAGGAGCGGTGCGCGCCGGGGTACCGCGCCGCAACGGCGGCGAGCGGGGCTCGCCGTGAGCACGCGCCTGCAGCGCCAGGACCATCTGCATACCTGCCGGCGCCGCGCCGACCTGCCGGCGCACGTGCGCCAGGCACTGCCGGGGCCCGCGCAGGAGATCTACCGCAACGCCTTCAACATCGCCTACGGCGAATACGTGCAGAGCGGCGAGTGGAGCGGCAGCGAATCCCAGGAGGCCACCGCGCACCGCATGGCCTGGGCCGCGGTGGAGCAGAGCGGCTACCACGCGGGCGACGATGGCAAGTGGCACCGGCACTGAGCCGCCTGCCCCGACGAGAACGGCAACCATGGCTTCGAAAACCCGCAGCGCCGCACCCCGCTCCCTGTGGAAGGGCGCCGTCAGCTTCGGCCTCATCCACATTCCCGTCGAGCTGTATCCGGCGGAGAAATCCGACCGCATCGATTTCGACATGCTCGACAAGCGCGACTTCGCGCCGGTGGGCTACAAGCGCGTGAACAAGGAGACCGGCCGGGAAGTCGGCTGGGACGACATCGTCAAGGGCTACGAGTACGAGGCGGGCCAGTATGTCGTCGTCAGCGACGAGGAGCTGCGCGAGGCGAACCCCGAGGCGGCACGCAGCATCCAGCTGCTCGCCTTCGTGCCCGCGGCGGAGATTCCCGTCGAATATTTCGAGCAGCCCTACGTGCTGGCGCCGGCGCGCGGCGGCGACAATGTCTACGCACTGCTGCGCGAGACGCTGAAGCGCAGCGGACGCATCGGCATCGCCCAGGTCGTGATCCGCACGCGGCAGTCGCTCGCCGCGCTCGTGCCCGAAGGCCGGCGCATCACGCTGATGACACTGCGCTGGCCGCACGAGCTGCGCGCCTTCGACGAATCCGCGCTGCCGGCGGAGAACCTCGACGGCCTCGACATCTCCGAGCGCGAGATCGACATGGCGCTGGCGCTGGTGGAGACCATGAGCGAGCCCTGGCGGCCGCAGCAGTACAAGGACCGCTTCTTCGACGACGTCATGGCCCTGATCAACCGCAAGATCGCCGCACAGGACACGCATGCGCTCTACACGCCGGCGAAGGCGAAGCCGCTGCCGAAGGCGCCGAAGGTCGAGGACCTCATGGCGCTGCTGCGCCAGAGCCTGGCCGGGAACCGTGCCGCCAACGCGCCGGAGGCCGCGCCTGCCGAAGCCGCCAACGATCCGGCCCCGGCAGGCAAGGCGCGGAGCCGGCGCAGCGCCGCCGCGCGCAAGCCGCAGGCCAGGGCCGCGGCCAATGCCCGCTCGCGGCTGCACTGACGAGCGTGCCGGCGCCACCAGCAAATGCCGCAGGGTGGGAGCGATCCGTCGCGCCCGCGTGAACATCCCTCGACGTATCCCGCGCGGGAGCCGGTGCCACGGGCCCTTGCACCGCCGGCACGGGCCCCACCCTGCGGCATTCCTCACCGGACGGAATCCTCACCGGGCGAAGAAGGCAGACAGTCCTTCCGCCACGCTGCGTCGAGCTTGCGCAAGTGCTGTGAATTTCAATTTGTAGTTCTTGTCTTGTTGCTTTGTGTCTCGCGTCACGGCGCGTTGAATCCTCCAACGGTCCGGTGCGCGTAAACGGGCGCTTGCCGTGCTCGTTTCCTGCGTCGAATTTCGTAGCGCGCTGCACGCCGTGCATGCGCAGCTGCGACTCTTTTCTCTCCTCGCCATGCAGTTGGGCAGAATCAGCCTTGGCGGCTTTTTTTGCGTCTACGCTGATTAGGCAGAGCTTGGACGGGGAAGCGCCATGGGTCTCGAGAAATACTGGAGCAAACGCAATTTCGAACGCACGCCGGAGCCGCATGGCGAGGTGGAAGCGTCGACGGATGCGCTGCGTTTCGTCATCCAGAAGCACGAGGCCTCGCACCTGCACTACGACTTCCGCCTCGAGATCGCGGGCACGCTGAAGAGCTGGGCGATCCCCAAGGGCCCGAGCCTCGATCCCGGCGAGAAGCGCCTCGCCGTCGAGGTCGAGGACCATCCGCTTTCCTACGGCAATTTCGAAGGCACGATTCCCGCGGGCGAGTACGGCGGCGGCACCGTCATGCTCTGGGACCGCGGCCGCTTCATTCCCGAGGGCGATCCCGCCGCGGGCTACCGCAAGGGCCGCCTGAAGTTCCGCCTTGAGGGCGAGAAGCTGGAAGGCGACTGGGCCCTGGTGCGCATGGCGGGCCGCGGCGAGAAGCGCACGAACTGGCTGCTGGTGAAGAGCGACGACGAATACGCACGCGAGGGCGACGGCGCCGGCATCACCGAACGGCGCACGGAGAGCGTGCTCACCGGCCGGCAGATGGAGGAGATCGAGGCGGGGAAGAAGGCACGCCAGG
>JAJNDL010000331.1 GCA_021156385.1 Moraxellaceae bacterium
CTGGCCACGCACGAAGAGGCCGCCACGCAGGCGCTGCCCGGGGTTCTTCACCAGCGCATAGACGGTGATCTTGCGATTGCTGGCCTTGGCCACCGGGTTCATGCGCACGATGGTGCCCTTGAAGGCCTCGTCGCCGTAGGCATCGACCTTGAACGACACCTGCTGGCCGGTGCGGATGCGCGCCATCTCGGACGACGGCAGCTGGATGGCAAGTTCGAGCTCGGAAAGGTCGACCAGGGAGAGCAGCGGCGTGTTGGGCATGACGAGCTGGCCGGGCTGCACCATGCGCTCCGCAACCATGCCGGAGAACGGCGCGCGCAGGGTGGCGTTCTCGCGCTCCTTGCGTGCCATGGCGACAGCGGCCTCGTTGGCGCGCAGCTGCGATTCGTAGACGGCGGCCTGGGTCTCGGCCTTGTTGAGCTCGTTGCGCGAGAAGAACTTCTGCTGCGCCAGCTGGCGGAACTTGTCGACCTGCTCCAGGGCCGTCGCGAGTTCGGCACGGCTGGACTGCACGGCAGCCTCGGCCTGGGCCAGGCGCGCATTCACTTCGCGGCTGTCCTGGCGCAGGACCACGCCGCCCTGCGATACCGTCTCGCCTTCGCGTACCGCCACTTCGGTGACTTCGCCGGCCACGCGGGCATTGAGCAGCACCTGGCGCACCGGCTGCAGCGTGCCGCTGAAGGAGAGCTGCGTATCGAGCAGGGTGTGTTTCACCGTGGCGACGTCGGCCGGTGCCAGCTCGATGGCGCGTGGCACCGCCGACATGGAGCTCACCGAATCACGCGGCCACAGAAGTGCCGTCAGCACGACGACACCGGCGCCGGCAGCCAGCCAGCGCATCTGCCCGCGGCCCAGGCGATGTTTGATGGCGCTCAGATTCATTACAACCTCCCGCATTCGAAATAGGCGACCCGCGCGGCGTCCAGGTCCGGCAGGCAGCCGGCGTTGTAGGTCGCGAGGTAATGCATGCCAGTGATGGCGTGGAAACGGAAACCCTGGTGCAGCGCGGTGCGACGCGGATCGTTCTCCGCGAGGGACAGACAGAGCGCACGACCGCCGGTGGCGCGCAGACGCAGCCACAGCGCCTGCATCAGCGCGGTATAGGCCTCGGCGTCCATCGGGGCAGCGAGCGGCGAATGCGCCATGACGTAATCGAGCAGACCGCCCGGCGGCGGCAGCTGCAGGCCGCCCTGGAAGCGCGTCCACAGGTTGTAGAAGGGACGCAGCCAGGCAATGACCGGTTGGTAGGCCAGCACGCGAGTCTGCTTGAACTCTTTCTGGCGCCACAGCGCGCCCAGCGCGCGCAGCTCGCCATTCTTCTCGACGAGCACGAAATCACCGATGGCGAGGCCGCGGAAATAAGGCTCGCCCGTCAGTACGCCGTTGAAGTCATAGACAGGCAGGAACTGGTAGTGGGCCGCCATTTTCGTCATGAAGGCATTCATGGCGGGCACATCGGCGGCGGTCGCTTCACGCATGTTGAATGCGCTGTTCACCGTGGGCAGGCGTGAGGCGGTCAGCGTGTAGGTGATGACCTGCTGTTGCGGGAAATAGATGGGGATGCCGGCGCGGCCGCCCTGGTCGAAGGTGGCGCGCGAGCGGGCGTTCTCGCGCAGGATGACGGTCTGGTACCACTCGTTGTCACCGAGCAGGTCGCGCATGGCGCGATTGAAATAGAGCAGCAGGCGGCCACCCTGGTGTTCGGGCGAAACGCGCATGTCGCTGCCGAAACGGATGTCCTGGCGTTCGCCGTTCACGTAGACCGGACGCCGGCCCATGTTCACGACGGCAGCCAGTCCTTGCTGGTCGCGGTGCGTGGCGACCAGGATATCCGGACTCTGGTGCGAAACGCCGGCGGACTGGAAGTAGCTGGGCTGGCGCTCGAAACCCAGCGTCAGTCCGGTCGAGGGCTGCGGTGCGCCGACGAGGCGCAGGATGAAGGCATCGTCGGAGGGCAAGGCGGCGCGGACGGCATAGGCACTGCTCATGGCGGACCTCAGCGCACCGGCACGGCGTCGTGCAACAGCGCCGCCGCTTCGGGCAGGGTGGCTTGCAGCACGGGCAGCGGGATGCGGCGCAGCGGCTCGGGCTTGATGTTGCCGGCGATCATGCCGCCGGCCACGGCCACCTTCTGGTAGGTGGTCCAGCCGTCATCCACCACCAGGGCGAGCGCCGGCTCGAGCTGGCGGAGATCGCGCGCCAGTTCGTAGTGGAAGTGGCGGCACAGGCCGTCTTCCACGGCAGCAGAGAGTGGCGCGGTAAGGGGAGCACCGCCTGCAAGGCCACGGCCGAACAGTGCCAGATAGCGCGGGCGGCCCTGCCCCGCACCATCGACGGCGAGCAGGCTGACCGGCTCGAGGTCGAAGGCGAGCGCGGTTTCGGCGAGCACCTGCCGGGCGGCTTCCGGCGACATCTTCTCGCCGACGAGGTCGACGCCGAAGCGACGGCCGAGGAACTGGAAGCACGGAACCTGATTGAAGAAACCGGTGACGGCAAGACGGTCGTCGAGACGGTAGCGCAGCAGACCGTTGCCGCCGGAGATCACGGGGCTGACTTCGTCGCCCTCGCGCAGCTCCCACGGTGCCAGCACCTCGCCGCTGCCGATGCGCTCGAACTCATAGACATGGCTCTGGTAGGCCAGGGGGTAGCGGCCCTCGTAGGGGATGGTGACCACCCCTTCGGTCGCCCACAG
This sequence comes from Moraxellaceae bacterium, assembly GCA_021156385.1. Classification (GTDB taxonomy): domain Bacteria; phylum Pseudomonadota; class Gammaproteobacteria; order Pseudomonadales; family Moraxellaceae; genus UBA2031. The sequence continues at coordinate 2,693 of JAJNDL010000331.1, forward strand.
GCCCTTGCCTTCGAAGCTGGCCTGCGGGAAGCGCAGCCGCAGCTGTGCCGCCCAAGGCGCGGCATCGGCGGTGTCCCAGGCCGACACCAGCGCGAGCTCCGGCCACAGGCGCTGGCCGAGCTCGGCCGCCGGCGCCCGCAGTGCTGCCTGCAGGACGACGGCGCGGGGCGCGTTGCGCGGCGCCGCTAGGTTGGCGAGCGAGCCGGAGCGATGACCCCAGTCGCCAGTCAGGAGTACGGTCGCGAGTTCATCACCCCAGGTCTGGATAGACTCCAGCATCTGCAGGGCGAAGGTCGGGCTCCACACGGAAAGCATGCGCAGGTCGTCGCGGGCCAGCAGGTAGGCAAGCGTGGCGAACTGGGCATCGTCGGCACGGCCGGCAAAGGCCACGCCGGCCGGCACGGCCTGCGAATAGGCGGCGTTCCGGCAGCCAGGACACCGACCAGTAATGCACGCCAGCCTTGAGGCTCGCATGCTGGCGATAGAGGCTGGCCACCCAGGGGGCGATGGCGGCATCGAGTTCGCCGAGGAAATTCTGCGTGTAGGGAATCAGCTTGAGCTTCTCGGAGGAGCCGCTGGTGGGCTGGTAGCGCACCACGGGGCTCAGGCTCAAGCGGTCGCTGCCGCTGCGCTGGGCGGTCACGCGGTCGCGCCAGTCGGTATAGCGCGTCAGCGGCAGCCGCTCGCGGAAATCCTCCCAGCCGGCGATGGCGGGGCGGCCGTCGGCCGGCAACTGCTGCAGCAGGCGGGCAAGCTTTTCGCGCTGCACGCGCTCGAGCTCGACCGACTGGGCACGGAAACGCAGGTCGCCGCGCCAGCAGGCCAGCCGCAGCGCCTGGTGCGTGAGGCGATTGAGCAACGCCATGGCTCAGCTACCGACCGAACGCAGCTTGACGACCTGGTTGGCGGCCTTGCCGGGCTGGGACTGGGCATCCTCGCGCCCCTTGCTGGCCGGCTTGGTGGCATAGCGCACCGCGAACTTGGCGATATCCGTCCAGGTGATCTCGCCGACGCAGGGCATTTCGGTGCCACGGCGCCATTCCGGATTGCAGTCCTCGAAGAAACGGATCTTGGGGTTGTCGGCACGCATGCGCTCGGTGATGTCGGCGACGTCGGTCTTGAGCGGCGCGTAGTCGTGGCCGAAATCCAGGATGCGCTTCTCGCGGTTGTAATAGGCCGGGAACATCTGCTCGCAGTAGGCGTCGACGATGTCGCCGAGATGGCTGTCCTGGCCGTCGTGGCGGGGGTAATAGGTGAAGAAGTTGTTGGCCAGCAGCAGATAGGTCTTGAAGCCCTTGGAGATCAGGAACCAGTAGATCGCATCGAAGGGGCGACGCGTCTTCTCGGCGATCAGGAACTTGAAGAACTCCAGCTGCAGGGCGCGCGAGCCCCAGTAGGCACGCTCGATGATGGTGTCGCCGCTGAACACGCCGCGCACGGGGCGGCCGCTCACCTTGACGTCGCAGACCATCACGGTGGAGAAGCCCACCACCCGGCCGACTTCATTGCGCATGATGAAGGCGCCGGTTTTCTTGCTCAGGTCATGCAGGAAGACTTCCCAGCTCGTGTTCTCGTAGTACTGGGAGAACACCTTGTACATCTGGCGGATCGTGTGCACGTCGATTTTTTCGACTTTGAAATAGCCGGCTTTCAGCACACCGCCCTTATTATTGTCGTTCATGGCGCTGCCCGTATTTTTTGTTTTTTGGGGAAGCGCATTATTCGAATCGGCCGGCCAGAGTGTCATTCCCGGCCACGGACAGTTTCTTTGCAAAAGCCGCCAGAATGGGTGAGCGTCAATGACGTTCGTCC
>JAJNDL010000332.1 GCA_021156385.1 Moraxellaceae bacterium
CGGTAATCGACGGAGAGCACCTGCATGCCGCTTTCCGTGCACAGGAAGCGGCAGACGTCGTCGTGCGTATCGAGATCACCGAGCACGAAACCACCACCGTGGAAGAACAGCAGCAGGGCCGGCAACGCACTACTCTCTTCCGGCAGGTAGTGACGGGCCGCGAGCGGGCCGTCGGCGCCCGGCACGGCAAGGTCGCGCACTGCCCGCACCGGATAGCCGACGCGCAGCGCCAGCAGGTCGCTGCGGAAGCCGCGCCGGATCTGTGCCGGCGTCTGCCGGGCAGGGTCCACTGGCGTGGTCAGGCGGCGCAGGTGCAGCAGCCAGTGCAGCAGGGGCGACAGCGGCACGCCGCTGTCGTTGACGGGCACGCGCAGCCAGCGCGCCGGCAGGGCGGCGGCAATGCGGTCCAGGCCGCGGACGAGGTGGCGGCGCAGGGCAAGCCGGGACATCCGGAAACCTCCCGTTCGTGTGTCCGCACACGACGCCGCATGCGGAAAAAAATCCGGGCCTTTCAGCACCGCACGATGTGAATTCGTCGGCAAATTGCCCGGTAATCAAGGGTACTCAAAAGTACCGCTATGGTAGTTTTGCGACATGTCCCGTTATAGTGCGCGCCCATCCGTTGTCACTGCAAATTCCATGGTCGACATGCCCCACACCAACGACTACCGCACGCGCCTGCTCGCCAGCCTGGGCTCCTTGCTGGAGCGGCAGTCGCTGCTGGACATCACCATTGCCGACATCGTGCGCGAAGCGCGTGTATCGAAGCGTACGTTCTACGAACAGTTCCCCAACAAGGAGGACTGTTTCGTCTCGCTGTTCCGCCAGCATGCCGACATCCTGCTCGACATCGTGGGCAGCGCCCTCGCCGTTCCCGGCCTCGCGCTGGAGGCGCGCCTCGAGCACGGCTTCCGCACCTTCCTCACCACGCTGACCGCGCAGGCCCGGCTGCTGTCGCGCCTCTACATCGACATCCTCAGCCTGGGCGCGACCGGCATCCAGGTGCGCGAGGAAGCCAACCGCCAGTTCGCCGGCCTGCTGGCCCACACCATCGAAGCCGACCGCGAGCGCCTGCCCGGCCTGCACATTGACGAGCAGATGCTGCTCTGCGTCGTCACCGGGGTAAACGAACTCGTGCTCTACCGCATCGAGCAGGGCGAGATCGCCAGCCTGCCCGACCTCACGCCGACCGCGCAGCGCCTGCTGGCCGGCGCGCTGCACGAGATGCTGCGGCCCGTGAGCCGCGAGGCCACCGTCGGCGCCTGAGTAGCCGCTCCGTAACCGGGCCGGTCGTGTTACACGATCGGCCTTTTTTTTGCACAAAAAACAGCCTATCCGTCATTGCCCGGCGCGCGGAACAGGCGCATCTGCCGTACGGGCGCCACCGGCAGCGCCAACTATATTTCCGTCATGAAGACACCTGCCCTGCCACCCGACGAGGCGCGGCGCCTCGACACGCTGCGCAGCCTCGGCGTGCTGGACACGCCGCCCAGCGAGGAGCTGGACCGCATCACGCGCCTCGCGTCGCGCCTGTTCCGCACGCCGATGTCGGCGATTTCGCTGATCGATGCCGACCGCCAGTGGTTCAAGTCCAGCGTCGGCATCGCGGCCAGCGAGATCGAGCGCGCCGTCTCGTTCTGCGGTCACACCATCCTGCAGGAGGAGCCGCTGGTGGTTTCCGATGCGACCACCGATCCACGCTTTACCGGCAACCCCTTCGTCACCGATGCCCCGCAGATCCGCGCCTATGCCGGCCAGACCATTTGCTCGCGCGACGGCCACGCGCTGGGCACGCTCTGTGTCATCGACCACCGGCCACGCCACTTCACGGTGGAAGACCTGGAGACGCTGCGTGATCTTGCCGCGCTGGTGGAGCGGCAGTTCCATGACCTCGAGGTGCGGCGCGAGGCAGCATTGCTGCGGCAGGGCTACGAGGCCGCGTCGGCGCAGTTCGAGAGCGTGTTCGACCAGGCGGGAGTCGGCATGGCCACGGTCGGGCTCGATGGCCGCTGGCTGCGCGTCAACGAGCGCATCTGCGCCATCACCGGCTACAACGAGGCGGAACTCCTTGCCGGCAGCTTCCAGGACATCACCTACCCGGACGACCTGCAGCCCGACCTCGACAATGTGAATGCGCTGCTGGCCGGCAGCATCCACGACTACACCATGGAGAAACGCTACCGGCACCGCGAGGGCCACGTGGTCTGGGTCACGCTCACGGTGACGCTGGTGCGCGATGACACCGGCCGACCGCTCTATTTCATCTCCGTCATCCAGGACATCGATGCGCGCAAGCGGCTCGAACAGCAGCTGAGGCAGGCCCACCAGGAGCTGGAGGCGCGCGTAGAGGCGCGAACGGCCGAGCTGCGCGAGCGCAAGGCGCGCCTGCGCACCGTGCTGGAAACCGCCACCGACGCCTTCATCGCCACCGACGAGCACGGCATCATCAGCGAGTGGAATGCCGCTGCGGAACAGATGTTCGGCTGGGCGTGCGACGACGTCATCGGCAAGTCCATCCTCGACACCATCGTGCCCCCCGGCTCGCGCCTCAACCATCTTGATAGCTTGGCTGAATTTGCGCACACCGGCGGGTCGCCGGCGTTCAAGCACATCCTCGAGCTCACCGCGCGCCGGCGCGACGGCAGCGAATTCCCCATGGAAATCTCGCTTAACGCCAACCGCATCGGTGGCAAGTGGCTGATCAGCTCCTTCGTCCGCGACATCACGGCACGCAAGGCCGTCGAAGCCGACCTGCAGGCTGCCAAGCAGCATGCCGAGGCCGCGCTGGAGGAAACCCAGGCGGCCAATGCCCGGCTGCGCCGCGAGGAGGCGCGTGCCCACCTCAAGCTGGAAACGGCCACCGATGCGTATGTCGAAACCGATAGCCAGGGCCTCATCACCGAATGGAACCTCGCGGCCGAACGCATCTTCGGCTGGTCGCGCGACGAAGCGCTCGGCCTGTCCATCCTCGACACCATCGTGCCGCCGGCCTCGCGCGACAACCATGTGGAGCGGCTACGCCAGTTCTCCGGCGACGGCGGTCAGACCCGGCTGGTGAAGCACACGCTGGAACTCTCCGCGGTGCGCCGCAACGGCGAGGAATTCCCCGCTTCGAGGACGAGTGGATCATCAGCTCCTTCATCCGCGACATCACGGCCCGCAAGGCGGCTGACACCGAGCTGCAATCCGCCCTGGCCGAGACCCAGGCGGCCAATGCCCGGCTGCGGCGCGAGGAGGCACGAGCCCGCCTCAAGCTGGAAACGGCCACCGATGCGTATGTCGAAACCGATAGCCAGGGCCTCATCACCGAGTGGAACCTCGCGGCCGAACGCATCTTCGGCTGGTCGCGCGACGAAGCGCTCGGCCTGTCCATCCTCGACACCATCGTGCCGGCAGCCTCATATGGCAACCACATCGTGCGGCTACGCCAGTTCTCCGGCGACGGCGGTCAGACCCGGCTGGTGAAGCACACGCTGGAACTCTCCGCGGTGCGCCGCAACGGCGAGGAATTCCCCGC
>JAJNDL010000333.1 GCA_021156385.1 Moraxellaceae bacterium
CAAGTCCGGTGAATACGACGTGCTGGTCTGCAATTACGCCAACGGCGACATGGTCGGCCACACCGGCGTGTTCAGCGCTGCCGTGAAAGCCGTCGAGGCACTCGACGCCTGTGTCGGCCGCCTCTACGACGCCGTGCGCGAAGTCGGCGGCGAGATGCTGATCACCGCCGACCACGGCAACGTCGAGCAGATGGAGGATCCGGCCACCGGCCAGGCTCACACGGCGCACACCTGCGAGCTCGTGCCTTTCGTGTATGTCGGGCGGCCCGCGAAGATCCGCGACAGCGGCATCCTCTCCGATGTCGCGCCCACGCTGCTGACGCTGATGGATATTCCTGTGCCCCCGCAGATGACGGGCAAGCCGCTGGTCGAGCTGCAATAACCCGTGGCATCGGCCCGTGGCATGAAGTCGGCAGTCAAAGCGGCAGCCCGCCGCGGCACCACGCCGTGGCAACGGCTGGCGGTCCTGCTGCTGGGCCTCTGCCTCGGGCTGTCGACGCCCGCCGGCGCGGAAACGGCGCGCACGTCCGGCAAGAGTGCCGGCAAGTCCCCGGCAAAAACGGCCCAAGCCAAAGGCTCGACAGCGAAGAAATCCGCCGCAAAGAGCAACGCCAAAAAGAAATCGGCCACGACCAACCGGCGCCGGTCCGGCACCGCCGCCGGCGGCAAGGCGACGCAGCGTGATCTCGCGCGCGTGCAGGAAGAAATCCGTTCCGCCGAGAAGCGCATCCAGCTGACCCGCGAACAGCGCGAACAGAAGGAGGCGGAGCTGCGCCAGGCCGAGCTCGAGATCGGCTCGCTCAAGAACAACGTCGGCACGGTGCAGAAAGAAGTGTCGGGGCGCGAGGAGCGCCTGCACGCGCTGCAGGCCGAAAAAGCACAGCGGCAGCAGGATCGCGACCGCCTCCTGAACCTCATCAAGGGCGACCTGCAGATGGCGCAACGCCAGGGCGGGCAGGACCATTACAAGCTGCTGCTCAACCAGGAAGACCCGCAGGCGCTGGCGCGTCTCATGAAGTATTACGGCTACATGCAGAAGGCGCGTGCCGGCCGCATCCACTCGCTCAACGAAACCGTGGCGCGTCTCGAGGCGATCGAGCGGGAAGAAGCCGAGAGCATGCAGAAGCTGCTGGCCCTGCGCGGCGAGCTGCAGCACAAGCAGAGCCGGCTGAACGCCGCGCAGTCGCAGCGCTCCCAGGCCATCCGCCTGCTGAGCGCGCAGATCGAAAGCGAGGAAGAAAAAATCCAGCGCCTGCGTCGCGATGAGCAGGCGCTGCAAGCGGTGATGGAGCGCGTGGCCCGCGAGTCCGTGGCGCGCGAGCAGAAGGCGCGCGAGCAGCGCGAGGCGGAGCGCCGCCGCCGCCCGGCCCCGCAGCCGTCGGATAGCGCCGGCCGCAAGCCGCCGGAACCGCCGCCACCGGTGGCCGAGCCGAAGGATTTCACGCCGGTTCCCTACCAGGGCCGCTGTCCGCTGCCGGTAGCCGGCGGCGTGCGCTCGAAGTTCGGCAGCGCGCGGGCCGGCGGACTGCGCTGGAACGGCATCGTCGTCGCGGCGAACACCGGGACGCCGGTACGCGCCATCCTGCCGGGACGCGTTGCCTTCGCCGACTACCTGCGCGGTTATGGCTTCCTCATCATCGTCGACCATGGTCGCGGCCTGATGTCGCTCTATGGCCAGAACCAGAGCCTGCAGAAGAAGGCCGGCCAGGACGTCGCCGGCAACGAAGTCATCGCCACGGTGGGCGATTCCGGCGGCGGCGAGGCCGACGGGCTGTATTTCGAGATCCGTGTGCGCGGACGGCCCAGTGATCCGACGGGCTGGTGTGCATACCGTTAGCAAAGCGCGAAGATATTTTCATTCAGCGCGGAGCCTATGCCCCGCGCAAGCAAGGGGAGACGAACATGCGCGTGCGCAAGGAATGGTGGCTGCTGATGGTGCTGGCAGCCGGCGTACAGGCGGCCGAAGTGCCGGCAGTGCCCGAGCCTGCCGCTCCCGCGGCCGATGCGCCGGCCACGAAACCCGCACCGGCACCGGCACCGTCGCCGGCTGCCCCGGCACAGAAGCCGGCGGCCCCTCCTGCGCCCGCCGCCCCGGCCACGCCGGCCGCCAAGGCCGCGCCCGTGACGATGGCGCCGGCCTCCAGCAACGAGCGCCTGCCGCTCGATGACCTGCGCATCTTCGTCGAAGTGTTCGAGCGCATCCGTGCCTCCTACGTCGACCCGGTGGAAGACCGCACGCTCTTCGAGAACGCCATCCGCGGCATGCTCTCCTCGCTGGACCCGCACTCCGCCTATCTCGACCCCAAGGACTACGAGGAGCTGCAGAACGCGACCTCGGGCGAGTTCGAAGGCATCGGCCTCGACGTGACCATGGAAGAAGGCGTCGTCAAGGTGGTGACGCCCATCGACGATACGCCTGCCGCCAAGGCCGGCATCCTGGCCGGCGACTACATCATCAAGATCGACGGCAAGGCGGTGCAGGGCATGTCGCTGGCCGATGCGATCACGCTCATGCGCGGCAAGCCCGGCACCAAGCTCCTGCTCACCATCCTGCGCAAGGGCGAGGAGCCGCGCGACATCGAAGTGATGCGGGCGCGTATCGAAGTCAGCAGCGTGAAGAGCCGCATGCTCGAGCCCGGCATGCTGGCCGTGCGCATCAGCCAGTTCCAGACGCATACCGGACGCGACCTGCGCCGCGAGCTTGAAAAAGCCAAGGCCGATACCAAGCAGCCGATACGCGGCCTCGTGCTGGACCTGCGCAACAATCCGGGCGGCGTGCTCGAAGGCGCGATCGCAGTGAGTGACATTTTCCTCGATGGCGGCCGCATCGTTTCCACGCGCGGTCGCGCGCTCGAAGGCGAGCAGCAATTCAACGCCAGCCCGGGCGATCTGCTGCCGGGGCTGCCGGTGGTCGTGCTGGTCAACGGCGGCTCGGCCTCGGCCTCGGAGATCGTTGCCGGCGCGCTGCAGGACAACCAGCGCGCGCTGATCGTCGGCACCACGACCTTTGGCAAGGGTTCGGTGCAGACCGTGCTGCCGCTGACGGCGGGCAAGGGCATCAAGCTCACCACGGCGCGCTACTACACGCCGAGCGGACGCTCCATCCAG
>JAJNDL010000011.1 GCA_021156385.1 Moraxellaceae bacterium
CATCATCATGGGCGGGAAATAGCCGCTCTCCTCCAGCGCGCGCGACAGGCTGCCGCCTTCGGTGACCTTCACCGCGGTCTGGCGGATGGCGTCGCGGATGAGCAGGTTGGAACTCACTTCCGCAGCGATGCGCAGCGCCTCCACCAGCGGCACGCTGCTGCGCGTGAGGATGCTGAGCGTGCTGGCGAAGCGCGTGGCGTTGGTGCCGCGCACCATCTTGCCGAAGAGCGGCAGGCGCAACAGCCAGGCATGCACGCGGTAGCGGAACGGCTCCTTCCTGAGGGCGCGCCGGAACATGAAGACCGCCGCGACCATGCCCACTACCAGCCAGGGCGCCGCCACCTTCATGAAGTCGCTGGCGGCGATCAGCAGGCGCGTGAGCAGCGGCAGCTCCTGCTTGGTGCCCTCGAAGACCTTGACGATGTCCGGCACCACGTAGGTGAGCAGGCCCATCACGATGGCCGTGGCGAGGATGGTCAGGATGATGGGATAGATGAGCGCGCCCTGAATCCGCTTCTGCAGGTCGTAGCGCGCCTCGGTGTAGTCGGCGAGCTGGTTCAGCACGAGGTCGAGGTGGCCGGACTTCTCGCCGGCGGACACGGTGGCGCGGTAGAGCTCGGGAAAGGCCTGCGGGAACTCGGACAGCGCCTGGGCCAGCGTATAGCCCTCGATGACGCGCGCGCGCACCGCCAGCAGCAGGCTCTGCAGCGCCGGACGCTCGGTCTGGCGCGACACCGCGCGCAGGCACTCTTCCACCGGAATGCCGGACTGGATCAGGGTGGCGAGCTGGCGCGTGAGCAGGGCCAGCTCCCAGGCGCTCATGCCGCGCCGGAACAGGCCCATGCCGCCGCCGGCCGCCGACTTGTGCTCGCCCGCGGCCGGCTCCACCGAGACCGGCAGCCAGCCCTTCTCGCGCAGTTGCTGGCGCACCTGGCGGGCGCTGTCGGCTTCCAGCACGCCTTTCTGCTTGCGGCCGGTGGTGTCGACGGAGACGTATTCGAATGCGGGCATGGGGTGATGGTTCCGTGGGGGCCTGCGATGTCCTGGGACTTCCTGTCGTCAGGCGCGTCAGCCTTCGCGGGTGACGCGCAGCACTTCCTCGAGGGTGGTGAGGCCGTCCAGCACGCGGCGCGTGCCGTCCTGGCGCAGGCTGGTGCTGGTGCGCCGGGCATGGGCCTCGAGCTCGTGCTCGCCGGCATGGTTGTGGATGAGCCGGCGCATTTCCTCGTCGACCACGATCACTTCGTAGATACCGGTACGGCCGCGGTAACCGAGGCCGTTGCAGTGCACGCACCCCTTCGCCTTGTAGACGGTGGGCGGCTCGGCCGGATCCACGCCGAGCACGGCACAGGCGTAGGCGTCGACCGTATACGGTTCGCGGCACTCCTTGCAGAGCACGCGCACCAGGCGCTGCGCGATCACGCCGAGCAGCGAGGACGAGAGCAGGAAAGGCTCGATACCCATGTCGTGCAGTCGCGTCACGGCACCGACGGCGGAATTGGTGTGCAGGGTGGACAGCACGAGGTGGCCGGTCAGCGAGGCCTGCACGGCGATTTCCGCCGTTTCCAGGTCGCGGATTTCGCCCACCATCACGACGTCCGGGTCCTGGCGCAGGATGGCGCGCAGGCCGCGTGCGAAGGTCATGTCGACCTTGGTGTTGACCTGGGTCTGGCCGATGCCCTCGAGCTGGTATTCGATGGGGTCCTCGACGGTGAGGATGTTGCGCGACTTGTCATTGAGCTCGGTCAGGCCGGCATACAGTGTGGTCGTCTTACCCGAGCCGGTGGGGCCGGTGACGAGGATGATGCCGTGCGGCTTGTTGATCAGCGCACGCAGCTCGCCGTGGTCGTGCGCGGACATGCCGAGGTGCGACAGGTCGAGACGGCTGGCCTGCTTGTCGAGCAGACGCAGCACCACGCGCTCGCCGTTGCTGGAGGGCATGGTGGAAACACGCACGTCGACCTCGCGGCCGGCCAGGCGCAGCGAGATGCGGCCGTCCTGCGGCACGCGCTTCTCGGCGATGTCGAGGCGCGCCATCACCTTGATGCGGGAGACGAGCAGCGGTGCCAGCTCGCGCCGCGGCTGCACGATCTCGCGCAGCACGCCGTCGACGCGCAGGCGCACCGACAGGCGCTTTTCATAGGTTTCGATATGGATGTCCGAGGCATTCTCGCGAATCGCCTCGGTGAGCAATGCATTGATCAGGCGGATGATGGGCGCATCGTCCTCCTGCTCCATCAGGTCTTCCGCCTCGGGCACGAGGTCGGCGAGGCTGGCGAGGTCCATGTCCTCGCCGAGGCCCTCGACCATCTGCATGGATTCGCTGGAATCGCTCTGGTAGGCACGCGCCAGCAGGTTGCTGAAGACTTCCGTGCTGACTTCCTCGCAGACCAGGGGCTGGCCGAGCAGGCGCCGCGTTTCGGCCAGCGCCGAAAGCTTCAGGCCGGGCCGGTGGAAGATGTGGCAGCGGCCGTCCTCGCAGCGGTCGACGAGCACGCCGTGACGCTTGGCGAAGGCATAAGGGAAGCGGCGCGGCACAGTGGCGTCGGGTACGGGAGTGAGAGGTACGGCCTCGAAGGGGGCGTCTTGTTGTAGTGTTTCCATCATGGACTACCCTCGACAAATCCCGGCGAGTCTAGTGGACGTCCTCTTAGACCCTCAATGTCGAGACTGTATTGCTTTTATGCCGGGAAACGGTACATAAGCGGTTGATAATGCCTGCCCAGCAGGCATCCTCAAAGCATTTTTCATGGCACCTGCTCCTGATTTTTCCCGCAACGGCGCGGCCATGCGACGTGCCGGCCATGAACGGGCTCCGGCCCGTCCTGCGGCCGGCGTCCTGCCCGGCCGTGCCGGAACGGGAATGCCGTCGCGGGCAAATCATGAGCAGGCTCTGCCCCTTCACTCTTGCACAGGAAAGGCAGGTTATGGGTGCAATGCAGTACCGGCAGCCGGTCTGGTGGGGTTGCCTCGACCTCCAGCCGGGAGCGAGCCGCAGCCGGGACATGGCCGGGCTGCGCCTGGAGATTTCCCGGCAGCCGCAGGAGTGGCAGTTCCGGCTCGAACGCACGGCGGCGCAGTCCGAAGACAACCACGTCTGGCAGGAACTGGCGGCGGGCAGCATCGCCGAAACCGGGGCCGGCGAACTGCAGCGCCACGTCTTCCGGCAGACCACCGCGGCGCTCCGCCTGCTGCCGCGCCTGGCCGACCGTTCCGTGGTCGTCCGGCCCGTCTCTCCCCTCTTCGTGCCGGCCGGCCAGGAGATCACTTTCTACGTCAGCACCCCCGTCTGGGTCTCCGCCTGGGTCGAACAGGTCGCCACGCCCCTGCTGGACCTGCCGGTGGTAGTGCCGCGCGACACCTGGTTCGGCCCGGGCCCGTCACGCGGCGAGCTCTGCTATGCCACCCAGGTCATGGGCCGTACCGACCTCGGCCAGCTGCTGCCGCGCCCCTTCCGGGCCGTCACGCCGGTGCACGTGACCAACCAGGGCAGCACCGCCATGCCCATTGACCGCATCAACATCCCGGCGCCCTTCCTGCCCGTTTACGGTGCCGAGTCCGGCCGGTTGTGGACACCCGCGCTGGCCATTGCCCGGCATGCCGGCAGCCAGCCGCTGCACATCCATATCGAGCCCGGCATCAGCACGCTGGCCGGCCACGTCGAGCTGCTGACGCCGGCCCGGCGCGGCGCCGACGAGCACGCGCTGATCCGCGTCTTCGACAATTTCTTCGACTGAGGCGAACCATGGCGCAAGGCACGTCTTCCTCCTTCGGCCTCGAGGGCCTGCTGAGGCCGGAGCGCCTCGGCGACCTGGTCACCGGCATCGTCCTCATCCTGGTCGGGGTCCTCCTCGCACGCATTTCGGCGCGACTGTTCGAGCGCTCCATGCAGCAGCGCCTGACCTCCCACCAGCTCATCGTCTGGCGCCGCTTCATCCACCACACGCTGCTGGTGCTCTTCGTCATCGCCGCGCTGCGCGAGATGGGCTTCCACCTCAGCGTGCTGCTGGGGGCGGCCGGCATCCTCACGGTAGCCATCGGCTTCGCCTCGCAAACCTCGGCCTCCAACCTGATCAGCGGCATCTTCCTGATCGGCGAAGGCTCTTTCGCCATCGGCGACTACATCCGCATCGGCCAGACCGAGGGCGAGGTGCTCTCCATCGACCTCCTCTCGGTCAAGCTGTGCACGGCCGACAACCTGTTCGTGCGCATTCCCAACGAGCAGATCATCAAGAGCGAAGTGGTGAACTACACGCGCTTCCGGATCCGGCGCCTAGTCATTCCGGTGCGCGTCGCCTGGCGCGAGGATGTCGGCCAGGTGCGCAACCTGCTGCTGCAGATCGCGGCCGAATTGCCGCACTGCCTGGACGAACCCGCACCGCAGGTGTGGCTGCAGAATTTCGGGGATTCGGTGATCAACCTGCAGTTCGCAGTGTGGGTCTGCCGCGAGAATTTCATCGAGGTGCGCGACCAGCTGCAGGAACGCATCAAGGACGCATTCGAAAAGGCCGGCATGGAGATTCCCTACCCGCAGCTCACCATCAACACGAGTGGCCGACCGCCGCTGTTTCCGGAAACCCGGGACATGGCAGGCGCCGTCCCGGACACCGGCCCCAAATGAAAAAGGCCCCGTACGGGGCCTTTTTCATGGCGATTGGCTCAGTATTTCTCGATCAGCTGCACCAGGATGCGCAGGTCGTTGTCGCTGATGCGGATGATACGGAATCCGGCATGGTATTCGCCCGGCACGTCTTCCGATTTCCTGCACCATACGCACTGCGCGTCGAAGCTGAGGGTATTGGAACCGGCCAGGGTTTCCGGCAGCACCATGCTGAAGGGATGCCGGCTGGCCGTGTAAATCTCCTCGCGAGAGATGAGCTTGAGCCCTTCCAGCGAGATGTTGCCGAGCCGGCCCATGCTCTTGCCGTTGCTGCGGTCGAAGAGGCGCAGCACCGTACCGATGCGCTTGCGTGTCTGCTTGCGGTTCTTCTTCGCGATCTCTTCCATGAAATCCTGCTTGTCGCCCTCGACGGCACGCAGGGTGACCACGGTCCCGGCGAAACCGCTGGCGGAAGGAATCGGCGCCGCCGACAGGAAGGCCGGCACCGTACCGTTGCGGTTGCGGACGCTGTAGCCGGTATCGCGCTGGAAGCGTTCGCCCTTGGACGTTGCGGCGTGGATTTCGGAATTCAGCCAGGGTGCCTTCTTGCCGTCGCCGTTCTGCAGGACCTCGGCCAGGGACTGTCCCACCGCCTGCTGCGGATCCAGGTCGAACAGGTGCTTCATGGCGGCGTTGACGAAAGTGATGACGCCAGCAGCATCCACGGCGATGACGCCGTCACCCAGCGCTTGCAGCAGTTGCTCGTTCTGCTGCTTGAGATGCTGGATCTCCTGCAACTGCCTCTCCAGCTCGCGGCGCTGGAAATCGAGGTCCAGGAAGACCTTGACCTTGGACAGCAGGACGTCGCGCTCAATGGGCTTGGCCAGGTAGTCGACGGCACCAACCTCGTAGCCGCGGAATATCTGGCGCTTGTCGCCATGGGCCGTGACGAAAATGATGGGGACGCTCTGCGTCTTCTTGTTGCGGCGCATGAGCTCGGCCATTTCGAAGCCATTCATGCCCGGCATCTGCACATCCAGCAGCACCAGCGCGACGTCGTGCCGCAGCAGTAGCTTGAGCGCGTCGTTGCCGTTGTCGGCCTTCAGTAGCTGCACATCGGCGCTTTCGAGCAGGGTCTCGAGCGCCATCAGGTTTTCGTTTCGGTCGTCAACTATGAGAATGTTCTGCTGCATCACTACCCTTTCCCGTACTCAGCACCTTCAGCAGGTGCGGCACAATTTCCGCAGGCGGCAGGACCACGTCGACGGCACCGGTGGCGATGGCGGCCTGCGGCATGGCCGGCGCCTCGGCGGTCTTCGGGTCCTGGGCCAGCGTGTAGCCACCCTCGGCCTTAATTCTTCTCAGCCCTTCCGCACCGTCGTCATTGGCGCCGGTGAGGATGATGCCAATGCAGCGCTGCTGGAACACGCGGGCCAGGCTGTCGAACGTCACGTCAATGGAGGGACGCGAATAGTTCACCGGCGCCATAATGCTCAAGCTGAAGCTGCGGTCGTTTTCCACCATCAGGTGGTAATTGGCCGGGGCAATGTAGATATGCCCCGGTTCGATCATGTCCTTGTCCTCGACATCCCTCACCTCGAGCGACGTCAACTTGCGCAGGATGCGCTGCAGCGCAGTGCCCGAGTTCGGGTGCTGATGCTGGACGATCACCAGCGGCAGCTGCCAATCCCGCGGCAGCGCCTTGACGAGCTGCATCAGCACGTCGACACCGCCCCAGGAGGCGCCGATTACCGCGATGTCGTAGGGAAGCACCCGCGGACGAGACGCACGCTTACGCGCCATGCTGTCCCGCCTTGTCAGGTCAGGTCAGGCGGTTCGCTGCCCATGGCCTTGTGGAAGGCCTCGCGCGACTCCTGGCTTTTGCGCAGCTTTTCCTCGAGGCGACGCTTCTGCAGGTCGAGATCGAGGAAGAAGCGCGCCTTGTGCTGCAGGATCTCGGGATTGAGGGGTTTGAACATGTAGTCGACGGCGCCGACGCCGTAGCCGCGCGACACGTACTTGGCTTCCTTGCTGATGGCCGTGACGAAGATGATGGGGACCATCTTGGTCCGGTTGCTCTTGCGCATCAGTTCGGCGACCTCGAAGCCGTCCATGCCCGGCATCTGCACGTCGAGCAGCACCAGCGCGACGTCGTTCTTCATCAGCAGCGAGAGGGCCTCGTTGCCGTTGTTGGCCTTGAGCAGGCTGCAATCGACGTCCTCGAGAATGGCTTCGAGGGCCACCAGGTTCGCGGGTTGGTCGTCCACCAGCAGGATGTTTTGGTCTTTACTCACGATTGCACCTCAAGAGCTTGACTGACTGCTCTCATCTCAGACTCGCTTGCGGTAAATACGCTGAATCTTGTCGATCACGTCAAAATCATCCGCACAGGATGCGAAACGCATGCTTTCCTTGCTGCCCAGGCAGAGCGTTCCGCCGATGTCCAGGCTGTCGTGAAACAGCTGAAAAACCCGGTTCTGCAGCTCCCGGTTGAAGTAGATGATCACGTTGCGGCAGAAGATCACCTGCATTTCACCGAAGACCTGGTCCGTGGCCAGGTCGTGATCGGCGAAGATCACGTTCTTCTTCAGCCGGGGATCCATGATCACGTTGTCATACTTGGCAGTGTAGTAGTCCGCCAGGGAACCCTTCCCGCCGGCCTTTTTGTAGTTGTCCGAGTACTTGCGCAGGTCGGTCACCGCGAATATGCCACGTCTGGCCTTTTCCAGCACTTCCTTGTCGATGTCGGTGGCGTAGATCTGGCTGCGCTCGTACAGCCCCTCCTCCTCCAGGAGGATGGCCATGGAGTAGATCTCCTCCCCCGTGGCGCAACCCGCATGCCATATCTTGAGGAAGGGGTGAGTGCGGAGCACCGGTACCACCTTCTCCCGAAAGGTCTTGTAGAAATCCGGGTCGCGGAACATCTCCGTGACGTTGATGGTCAGGTTGGACAGCAGCGCCCCGAAGGCCTCCCCCTCGTGCAGGATGCGGTGGATCAGCTCGCCGGTGTGCTTGATGCCGGTGACCAGCAGGTGCTGGTCCACCCGGCGCTGCAGCGAGGCCCGGCTGTAGGACCGGAAGTCGTAGCCGTAGCGCTGGTAGATGGCCTCCAGCAGCAGGGTCAGCTCGATTTCCTCGGGTTTCGGGTCCTGTACTTCGTTGCTCATCACTGGTCCAGCCATACCCGCATCAAGGACTGCAGTTTCTCGGTATCCACCGGCTTGGAAATGTAGTCGTTGGCGCCGGCCTCGATGCACTTGGCACGGTCGTCACGCATGGCCTTGGCGGTCAGTGCCAGCATCGGCAGCTTCTTGAAGCGTTCCTGGGCACGGATGCGTTTCATGGCCTCGTAGCCGTCCATCTCGGGCATCATGATGTCCATCAGGACGATGTCCACGTCCGGATGGCCTTCCAGGGCGTCCAGGCTCTCCTGGCCGTTGTTGGCGATCTCGATCTCGCAACCCCACTCCTCCAGGCTGGCCGAGAGCGCATAGATGTTGCGCATGTCGTCGTCCACCAGCAGGACTTTCTTGCCCTGGAAGAGGTCGTCACGATGATTGGCGGACTCCGCCGGCTTGGACTGCTTGGGATCCTTGCTGTCGACCCAGTGCAGGAACAGCGAGGCTTCCGAGAGCAGCCGGTCGGAGGACTGGTCCGTCTTCAGGATGATGCGATCGGCATACTTGCGCAGGCGGGATTCCTGCTCGCGGGTCAGGTCGCGGGCGGTGTAGACGATGACCGGCACCTTCGGATAGGCGTCGTCCTCGTGGATCATCTCGAGCAGGGTATAGCCGTCGATGTCCGGCAGGGAAAGATCGAGGATGAGGCAGTCGAAGGGCTCCTTCTTCAGGTAGTCCAGCGCCTCTTCGCCGGTGGTGCAGATCGTCACGTCGACCTGGTTCTCCTCGAACAGCGCATGGATGGCGGTGTTCTGCACGGAGTTGTCCTCGACCACCAGCAGGCGGCGTACGCCGGTACTGGAATGCGCCTCGATACGGCCAAAGGCTTCCTTGATCTGGTCCAGGGTCGCCGGCTTCTTGTAGTAGGCAAAGGCGCCCAGGGTCATGGCCTTGCTGGACTCGTCGCGGCCAGAGAAGCAGTGCACCGGGATGTCCTTGGTGCGCGGGTCGTTCTTCAGTGTTTCCAGCACTTCCCAGCCATCGATGCCAGGCAGGCCGATGTCCAGGATCACGGCATCCGGACGGGTCTGCTTGACCATCTCGATGCCGCGCTCGCCGTCATGGGCAACCACCGGCTTGAAGCCATATTCCGCCGCCAGCTCGGCCAGCACGTCGGCGAAGTCCTCGTCGTCCTCGATGATGATGAGCGACTTGGGTTCGCCGCTCGGGCGCGGCGCGGCCGGCTCGAACGACAGGCTGACGGGAATGTCGCCCGGCACCGGTGCCGCACTTGCTTCGGTGGCGGCCTCCGGCGCGCCGATCGGCAGGTAGAGGGTGAACGTGGAGCCGGTACCCTCGCCGTCGCTGTGCAGGTGCACTTCGCCGCCCAGCAGGTGCGAGAACTCGCGGGAGATGGTCAGGCCGAGGCCGGTGCCGCCGTACTTGCGGGAGGTCGTCCCGTCAGCCTGCTGGAAGGCCTCGAAGATGAGCTCCTGCTTGTCCTTGGGCACACCGATGCCGGTGTCCTTGACGGCGAAGGCGATGACGGGGCCCACGCCCGCCTTGATCTTGTTGAACTTGATGTCGTCCGGAGCACGGCTGATGTTGAGGCTGACGCTGCCCTGGTGCGTGAACTTGAGGGCGTTGGAGAAGAAATTGCGCAGCACCTGCTCCAGGCGCTGGCGGTCGGTATGCAGTGCCGGCGGCGTGTCGGGCGCCACGTTGACATGCAGCTCCAGGCCACGGTGCTGGGCCACGTGCTCGAAGCTGCGGCGGAAGTGCTCGGCGAGGTCCGTGACATCCAGCGTGTCGATGACCAGCTGCATCTTGCCCTCCTCGACCTTGGCGATGTCGAGGATGTCGTTGATCAGCGAGAGCAGGTCGGAACCGGCGGAATGGATCACGCGCGCGTGTTCCTTCTGCTTGTCGGTCAGGTTGCCCTGCTTGTTCTCGGCCAGCGAGTTGGACAGGATGAGGATCGAATTCAGCGGCGTGCGCAGCTCGTGCGACATGGTCGAGAGGAACTCGGACTTGTACTTGCTGGAAGCCTCCAGCGCCCGGGTCTTGTCTTCCAGCACCTGCTGCGAGGCCTTCAGCGCATCATTCTTCTCGATCAGCTCGTTGCGCTGGTCGGCGAGCAGACGGGCCTGCGCCTCAAGCTCCTCGTTGATGACGCGCAGCTCTTCCTGCTGGGCCTGCAGGCTTTCTTCGGAAGCGCGCAGGGCCTGGGTCTGCTCTTCCAGTTCCTCGTTGGCGCGCTTGAGTTCGTCCTGCTGCTCCTGCAGGCGCAGTTCCGAGGCGGACAGGGCAATGGCCTGCGCCTCGAGGTCCGCGTTGATGGCCCGCATGTCGTCCTGCTGCTTCTGCAGCAGCTCGGCCTGCTCCTGTGTCTGCTGCAGCATCACGGAGAGCTGGCGGCGCGACAGCGCGGAGTTGATGGCCACGGCGATATGCTCGACGCTGAGCTGCAGGATCTCCAGCTCCACGCCGCCGATCTCGTTGAGGCTGCCGATCTCGAGGATGCCGCGCAGCTCGCCGTCATGCAGGATGGGCGTCACCACGATGTGGCGCGGTGCCACCTCGCCCAGGCCCGAGCTCACCACGATGTAGTCGTCCGGCACCTTGGCCAGCACGATCTGCTTTCTTTCCAGTGCCGCCTGGCCCACCAGGCCCTCGCCCGGCTTGACGCGGTTGGAGATGCTCTTGCGGAAGGTGAACGCATAGCTGCCGGTCATGACCAGCTCGTCGTCCTGCGGGATGTAGAGCAGGCCGACCTGGCCGTGCAGCGCCGGCACCAGGTAATTGAGGATCTGCTCGGAAAGCTGCTCCAGCGCCAGGTCGCCACGCATGCGGCTGCCCAGCTCGGCCACCGTGGTCTTGATGCGTTCGGCGCGCTTGTCCTCGTCGAAGCGCGACTTCAGGCGGTCGCGCATCTTCTGGATGGACTGCAGCATCATGCCCAGCTCGTCGCGCGCCGTGGTCTGGATGGAGATGGCCCAGTCGCCTTCGGCGATCTTGTTGGCAGCCTCCACGGCGAAGTTCAGGGGACCGAGGATGGATCGCCGCGTAATCAGCAGACTGAGGCCGAGCGCAATCACGGCCAGCAATACGCCCATGCCCATACCGATCGCCCAGACATGCTGGTTGTTGTCACGCACGCGCTGCATCTTGTCCGAGAAACTCTGATACACGATCTTCTTGGTCGCCATGAGCTCGGCATCGAAATCCTGCTGCAGGCGGGCCAGCTCACGCAGCTTTTCCGGCCCCTCCTCGTTGCTGACCGTGCCGGTCACCATGGCCTTGGCCAGGCTGTTCGCATACTGCTTGTAGGCCCGGAAGCTGCTCAGCATCTTCTGCTGTGCCGCAATGGCCTCGGGAGCCGAGGACAACTGCTCGGCAAGATTGCGCTCGATGTCTTCGGCAGCCTCTTCCGCCTGAGAGAGCATCAGGTCGTCGCGGTCGGTAATGGCCGAGGCGTAGCTTTCGCGCAGGTTGACGAGGTCCAGCGTGTTGGCGTTGATGCGCTGGATCGCCGGCATGTCGTACTTCTGTATGGTCACCAGATGACCTTCGACATTCGACTTGGCGTAGTAGCTGATACCGAGATAGATAAGGAAACCAGTGAGCGTGAGCAGGGTAATGCTCAGGATCTTGATGCGTACGGAGAGATTACTGAAAACGGACATTCAAAATGACCTCTGCAAGCTACTGGCACTGCCTGCGCTCGCT
>JAJNDL010000334.1 GCA_021156385.1 Moraxellaceae bacterium
CCCCTGCGCAACCAGGGCGAGCTGATGCGCGTGGTGAACCAGGAGCAGCCCTTCCACCCCATCTACAACTACGCGGCGCTGACCGATGCGCAGGACGGCCTCATCCTCGTCGACGTCAACACGCTGGCCGACGGCGATGCGCAGAACAACTTCCTGAAGCGCGCCCTCACCTGGGACGGCGAAGGCCTGCTGCGCGGCGCCCGCCACATCGTGCTGGGCGGCCACATCGCCTACATCGCCGCCGACGCCGGCTTGGTCATCGTCGACCTGAACGATCCGCTGAAGCCGCGCCTGCTGCAGACCATCCCGCTGGACGACGTGCGCGCCTCCGCGCTGCAGTTCCGCTACCTCTTCGTGACCACGGCCGAGGGGCTGCGCGTCGTCGACGTGACGGAGCCCGCCAAGGCCAGGCTGCTGCCGGCGAAGATCGCGCTGGACGATGCGCAGCGCCTCTACGTCGCCCGCACCTATGCCTATATCGCGGCCGGCAGGCAGGGCCTCGCCATCGTCGATGTCGAGCGTCCGGAAGCACCGCTGCTCTACCAGGTCTACAACGCCGACGGGAAGCTCAACGACACCCGCGACGTGATCGTCGCCAGCACCAACGCCTCGCTCTTCGCCTACGTGGCGGACGGCAGGAACGGCCTGCGCGTGCTGCAGCTCACTTCGCCCGACTCGCAGCCGCGCTTCTACGGCTTCACGCCGGCGCCCAAGCCGCAGCTCATCGCCTGGCGTCGCACGGCGTCGCCGGCGGTGGCACTCTCCAAGGGGCTGGACCGCGACCGCGCCGTCGACGAGACCGGCGGCCAGATCGCCGTGTTCGGCCGCATCGGCTCGCGCCCCTTCAGCAAGCGCGAGATGGACAAGCTCTACCGGCGCGAGGACGGCTCGCTCTGGACCGTGAGCGACACACCGACAGGACAGCCCCAGAACCATAACGACAAGGCCCGTGCCGGGAAGACTCGGAAATGAAGATCCTCCGCACCCTCCTGCTCCTGCTCGCCAGCGCGCCCGCGCTGGCCCTGCCGCTGCCCGGCGAGTCGCCGCACCAGAGCATCGGCGTCGTGAACTGCGCCTCGAGCATGTGCCACGGCGCCGTCGCGCCCTGGAAGGAATCCAACATCCTGCATAACGAGTATTCGACCTGGCTGCGCCTGGACAAGCATGCCGGCGCCTACCAGCTGCTCTTCAACGACGACTCGAAGCGCATTGCGAAGAAGCTCGGCCTCGCGAAGCCCGCACACGAAGAAAAGATCTGCCTCGACTGCCACGCCCACAACCCGGCGCACGAGAAGCGCGGCGGCCGCTTCTCCATTACCGACGGCGTGTCCTGCGAAGGCTGCCACGGCCCGGCGGAGAAATGGGTGGAGTCGCATACCGAGCCGGATGCCACGCATGCGCGCAACGTGCAGGAAGGCCTCTACCCCACCGACCAGCCGGTGGCGATGGCCAAGCTCTGCGTCTCCTGCCACTTCGGCAACGAGAACAAGCTCGTCACGCACCGCATCATGGGCGCCGGCCATCCGCGCCTCTCCTTCGACCTCGACACCTTCGCCAACTTCCAGCCGCCGCACTACAAGATCGATGCCGACTGGAAGGAGCGCAAGGGCAGCTACGACGGCGTGCGCCTCTGGGCCATCGGCCAGGGGGTGGCCGTGCAGTCGCTGCTGACCACGCTGGCGCACCCGACGCGCGGCCGCGACGGCCTCTTCCCCGAGCTCGTGCTCTTCGACTGCCACGCCTGCCACCATCCCATGTCGGCGCAGCGCTGGCAGCCCCGGCTCGGCATCGGCCCCGGCAAGATCCGCCTCAACGATGCCAACCTGCTCATGCTGCGCAACATCGTGAAGGCGCTTTATCCGGCCTATGCGCCCGGCTTCACCGCGCAGGCGCAGCGCCTGCACCAGACCATCGCCGGCGAAGCCGACTGGCAGCAGCAGGACGCGCTGAAGGAAGCGAAGAAACTGACCGCCATGGTCGAGCAGCAGCTCCGCCTCTTCGAGAAGCGCCGCTTCACCAACAACGACCTCAAGGCGATCCTCAATGAACTCGTGGCCGAGGGCATCGCCGACTCCTACAGCGACTATGCCGGCGCCGAGCAGGCCTACATGGCCATTGCCGGTGTCGCGAGCCACCTGCAGAAGGCCGGCGGCTTCAGCGTCGAGCGTGCGCGCCAGATCAACGCCGTGCTGGGCAGCATGCGCACCGCGCTCGCCAGCGACGAGAAATACCAACCCGCAGCCTTCAAGGCCGAACTCCTGAAGCTGCGCCAGCTGACCGGTACGCCAGCCGCCAATACGCCGGCCGCCCGTCCCGCGGTGAAGCCATCATGAGCGATCTCCCCATTACCGAAGTCCTGCCCGTCGTCGATGTCCCGCTGCTCGAGGAAGAATTCGATCCGCGCCACGACGACAGCAATGCGCTGACCGTCGCCATCATCGGCTCCGGCCCGGCCGGCCTCTCCGCCGCCTCGCGCGCTGCCGAGCTCGGCATCCCGCACGTGCTGCTGGAGGCCGAGAACCACATCTCCGACACGATCTACAAGTACCAGAAGGGCAAGCACGTGATGGCGGAGCCCGCCATCCTGCCGCTGCGCTCCGGCCTTTCCTTTACTGCCGGCAAGCGCGAGCAGGTGCTGGGCACCTGGGCCGACGAACTCTCCGGCCAGGGCGTCAACATCCGCTACGGCTGCCGCGTCACCCGCATCGAGCGCATCGGCCGCCGCCTCTTCGACATCAGCTGCGAAAACGGCGAGACCTTCCGCGCCCGGCACGTGGTGCTGTCCATCGGCCTGCAGGGCAATATCCGCAAGCTCGGCGTACCGGGCGAAAGCCTGCCGCGCGTGCAGTACACGCTGGCCGACCCGGACGAGTTCGAGGGCGAGACCATCGTCGTGGTCGGGGCCGGCGACGCCGCCATCGAAAACGCGCTGGCGCTGGCGAAGCAGAACCGCGTGGTCCTGATCAACCGCCAGAACGAATTCACGCGCTGCAAGGACGCCAACCTCTCGCTCGTCCTCGCCGCGGCCCGCGAAGGCGCGCTGGAGATCCGCTACGGCGCGCGCTCGGTGGAGGTGC
>JAJNDL010000335.1 GCA_021156385.1 Moraxellaceae bacterium
TGCCGCATATCGCGACCACGGTGGCGCGGCTGCGCGGCGAAAGCCCGGACGAACTGGCCGCACAGACCACCCGCAATGCCAGGCAGCTTTTCGGATTCGCGTGATGCCCTGCAGGCAGCAGCGAAGACGAGGTCAATGCCAAAGGGAGCGAAAGGCTCCGCCCCGCCCGAGCGTCGGGCCGGACCGACTTCAAGCAGTGAAGCGAATGATATCTAGCAGGGAAAATGGCCAGCCCAGCTCCTGCCCACCTGGTGCCAGCAATACGGGAATGCGCATGCCGTATTTCTCCACCAGCGCCTCGTCCAGCGCGATATCCACATGACGCCATTCGAAGCGGCGGGCGGCCTGCGCCTGCCTGAGCAGCGCCTCCGCCTGTTCGCAGAGATGGCAGCCGGTCGTACCGAGAAGCGTCAACACGTTGTCATTTCCTGTGCCGGATCATCCAGCAGCGGTGGATGCCGGGGTTGCGCTCGAAGTCGAAGCCGATTGTCTCGCGCGAGATATCCTCGATGCTGAACTCGTCCAGCGCCTCCACGTCCAGCCTGAACTTGCGGAAGTTGTTGGAGAAATACAGCGTCCCGCCGTCGCGCAGCAGCCGCATGGCAAGACGGATCAGCTGTACATGGTCGCGCTGCACGTCGAAGACATCTGTTGTCCGCTTCGAGTTCGAGAAGGTCGGCGGATCGATGAACATGAGGTCGAACTCGTACTCGCAGTCCTTCAGCCAGCGCATGCAGTCGGCCTGCTCGAAGAAATGGTTGGCTTCGGCCAAGCCGTTCAGCGCGAAATTGCGCCGCGCCCAGTCGAGGTAGGTCGGCGAAAGATCGACAGTGGTGGTCGATTCCGCGCCACCCAGGGCGGCATGCAGGCTGGCGACACCGGTATAGGCGAAGAGGTTCAGGAAATGCTTGCCCTTTGCCTCTTGGGCGATGCGCAGGCGCAAAGGCCGGTGGTCGAGGAAGAGTCCGGTGTCGAGATAGTCGGTGAGGTTCACCAGCAAACGGGCATCGCCTTCGCGCACCTCGAGGAAACGGCCCTGGCTGCCCTGTTTCTCGTACTGCTGGTTGCCTTTTTGACGCGAGCGCACCTTGATGAATACATTTTCGCGGCGCAGTCCGAAAACATGGCGTATGGCGAGCAACGCCAGCTTGAAGCGCGCTTCCGCCTTTTCGGGATCGACCGTCTTCGGCGGCGCGTACTCCTGCACATGCAGTACGCTTTCGTATACGTCGACGGCCAGGTTGAACTCGGGCATGTCGGCATCGTAGACGCGGTAGCAAAACACCTGCCCGGCCTCTGCCCGTTTCTGGGCCACCTTCAGGTTCTTGCGCAGGCGATTGGCAAAGGCCTGCGCCTCTTCCGGAATTTCGCCCTCCGCCTCCTCGAACCGCATGACGCCCTGCGGGCTCATCGCAGGAATATCCCCGTGGCGGGCATACACCACGATGGCGCCGTTGTGCAGTCGCTCGGTGGCGCGATGCCCGTAGCCCAGCGCATCGACATGCTGTACGTCGGCACCGAGCACGCAGGCCTGCCAGCCGGGCAAGGCCGCCGACGTGAGCCGGCCGAGCGCGCGATAGAGTTCGCGCGTCGCCGATTTCTCGCCGAGGCGCTCGCCGTAGGGCGGGTTGCAGATCATCAGGCCCTTCGCACCGGCATCCAGGCCAGCCGGCCGGCGCAGCGCATGCAGCTCGCGCTGCTCGAGCGCGATGAGGCCAGGCACACCCGCTGCCTTCGCATTCCTCTCCGTGGCCAGCAGCGCCTCGGCATCGGCGTCGTAGCCAAAGATCTTCGGCAGGCCCCCTGCCAGCCCTGCCGTCCGGCGCTGCCGGGCCTCTTCGAGCACCTGCTCCCAGAGTCCGGGCTGGTGGGCCTTCCAGCCGGTGAACCCGAAGTAGTTCCGCTGCAGGCCCGGTGCGATGTCGGCGGCCATCCACGCCGCCTCGATCAGGAAAGTGCCGGAACCGCACATGGGGTCGAGCAATGCCGCGAACTGCGACGACGGCCAGCCCGCCTGCAGCAGCAACGCCGCCGCCAGGGTTTCCTTGAGGGGAGCTTCGGTCATGGCAACGCGATAGCCGCGCTTGTGCAGGCTGTCGCCGGAAAGATCCAGGCTGACCGAGAAGCCATCGGCGAGGGCATGCACGTGCAGGGGAACATCGGGTCGCTCGGGATCGACATCGGGGCGCACGCCGAGATACTGCCGGCAGTGATCGACCACAGCGTCCTTGAGCTTGAGCGCCAGGTACTGCGTATGCACCTTGACCCCGCGCGCCGCCGTGGCACGCACGGCGATCGTGCCGCGCGCATCCAGCACATTGCCCCAGGTGAAACTGGCAGCTTCGGCATAGAGCGCTTCAGGCGTCGTGCCGGCCGCGGTGAACAGTGGCAGCAGCACGCGCGAAGCCACCCGGGACCACAGGCAGATGCGGTAGGCCTGCTCCAGCGACGCCGTGACAAGCATGGCGCCGCGCGCGCGCCGTACGTCGGCAAGCCCCATCTGCGCCAGTTCCTGCTGTAACGCGCCTTCCAGGCCATCAGCGCAGGTCACCACCAGTTCAAAAGTCATAAGTCCTGCTTTTTCAGTTGCTTGGCTGAAAGACCAAGAAAATTGGTTAGGACAACAAATTTCCTGCCCGCCTAAGGAGTAGCAGGGCTTATGAAAAATAATTCATCGACACTTCTTCCGGACCGGAGCTTCAATGATTCCGGTACGGCTCTCGTCCGTACATTCTCGACTCTGCCTGGTCCGGTCCTTTGCCGGCACAGCTCTGTCTTAATGCCCGGGTCGCCTGGCCCAGCTTCACCACGACTTTTGAGGTGGCTGATGAAAAGACACAAGAGGGAACGTAGCGAGCTCCTGTTTTCACGAGGCTTCAATGCCGGCATTTCCGGCCGCTCCATGGAATCCTGCCCTTACCAGGACATCAATCTCCGACAACACTGGATGGCAGGCTGGCGCGAGGGCCGAACCAGTGAGCGTGAGGGCATGGTCGGCGTAGCCGCGCTGCATCTCACGCCAAGCTTCTAGCACACCGGCCACGACCGGTCGTGCAG
>JAJNDL010000012.1 GCA_021156385.1 Moraxellaceae bacterium
GCTGTCGCAGGCGCGCGCGCAGAGCGTGGCGGATTACCTGCAGGAGAAGCTCGGCCTGCCGGCGGACCGCGTGCAGGCCTTCGGCAAGGGTCCGGACGAACCGATCGCCGACAACGCCACGGCCAAGGGCAAGGAATCCAACCGCCGCGTCGAGCTCAAGGTCTTCGCTGTGAGCAAGGCGGAAGACACGCATCTCGACGTGCAGAGCGGCGACTCCGGCGAGCGCGGCAAGCGCTGGTCGGAGTGGCAGGCGGTCTTGGTCGACGAGCCCGCGGCGGTCGAGGCCGACGCCGCGCGCGATACGCCGCCGGCGCCGGCCGACGACGGCATGGGCCTGCTCTCGCACCGCGACGGCGAAGTCGTCGCCGACCGCATCCAGGCGCTGCGCATCCGCGTCGACAGCCGCCTCAAGACCGAGATCACGCTGGACGGCCGGCCCATCCCCGACGACCGCCTCGGCTTCCGCAAGACCGAGGGCAACAACACGCTGATGAGCTATGTCGGCGTCGACTTCGGCGAGGCCGGCCCGCACGTCGTGCACGTGCGCGGCGTCGACCCCTTCGGCATCGCGCGCATCGACCAGAAGGTGAAGGTGATCGTCGCCTCCGATATCACCCGCATCCGCGTCGCGAAGAGCCCGGAGAACGTCGCCGACGGCCGCACGCCGGTAGCGGTGAAGGTCGAGCTGGTGGATGCCTCCGGCCGCGTCGTGCCGGCCGCCGTCGACCTGCGCCTCGTCAACCACGGCGGCCTGCGCCCGCTCGTCACCAGCGATGCCGAGCGCGCGCTGTCGCGCAGCGCCGGCAAGGTCCCGGTGGCCGCCGACGGCCTCATGAAGTTCGCACCGGTGACGCGCTCCGGCCTCTACACCATCGAGGTTGCCTACAACAACGCGGTGGAGAAGATCCCCGTCTACGTGAAGCCGGAGAAGCGCGAGTGGATCCTGGTGGCGCTGGCCGAAGGCTCGCTCGCCGCGAAGACGGTCTCCGGCAACATGCAGGCCGCCAATGCCGCGGGCGCCAGCGACGATCTCTGGCAGGACGGCCGCACGGCCTTCTTCGCCAAGGGCCAGATCAAGGGCAAGTGGCTGCTGACCATGGCCTACGACAGCAACCGCGAGCGCGCCACCGCCTTCGGTGGCGCCATCAATCCCGAGCAGTTCTACACGCTCTATGCCGACGCCGCCGATCCGCGCGCCGACGCGCCCTCCAAGGAAAAACTCTACCTGCGCATCGAGAAGGACGCCTTCTACGCGCTGTTCGGCGACTTCGACACCGGCATGACCGAAGTCGAGCTCGGCCGCTACACGCGTGCGCTCACCGGCCTCAAGACCGAGTACCACGACGCGCGCTACGACCTGAACTTCTTCGCCGCCGACACCGGCCGCGGCTTCGTGCGCGACGAGATGCGCGGCGACGGCACCTCCGGCCTCTACCGCCTGCGCACACAGCGGGTGATTGCCGGCTCCGACCGCGTGCGCATCGAGACCCGCGACCGCTTCAAGTCGGAGGTCGTGCTCGCCTCGCAGACGCTGTCGCGCTGGGCCGACTACAACATCGACTACCTCCGCGGCGAAATCTTCTTCAAGGCGCCGGTGCCGAGCCAGGACGCCAGCCTCAACCCGGTCTGGATCGTGGTCGAGTACGAGACCGAGCTGAACGGCGGCGACGCGCTGAATGCCGGGGGCCGCGCCGCGGTGAAATTCGAGGGCGGCCGCGGCGTCGTCGGGGTCAGCACGGTGCAGGAGGAGAACGGCGTCCAGCAGGGCAAGCTGAATGCGGTGGATGCCTCGTACCGCGTCACGCCGGCCGACACCCTGCGCATCGAACTCGCCGGCAGCGCCGTCGACACGCTGGCCGGCAGCCGCGACGGCAACGCCCAGCTGCTCGAGTGGAAGCGCGACAGCCAGAAGCTCAAGGGCCGCGCCTACGTGCGCGAGCAGGAAGGCGGCTTCGGCCTCGGCCAGCAGAGCGGCACCGAGGACGGCACGCGCAAGCTCGGCGTCGAAGGCCGCTACCAGCTCTGGCAGGACACCGCGATCACCGCCGACATCTTCCAGCAGGAGATGCTCGCCTCCGGCGCCTCGCGCCAGGTGCTGGACCTGCGCCGCGAAACCACGCGCGACCGCTACGCCTACGGCATCGGCCTGCGCCACGTCGACGAGCAGATGGGCGTCGGCAACGACCGCACCGCGCAGCAGCTCGCGCTCTCCGGCCGCTACGCCATGCCGAACAAGAAGGTGAAGCTGCGCTCCAACGTCGAGCTCGGGCTCGCAGGCAGCAGCGAGAGCATGGATTTCCCGGACCGCTTCCTGGTCGGCGCCGACTACCAGGCGCACAAGAAAGTACTGTTCCAGCTCGAGCAGGAGTGGGCCACCAGCCAGTTGCAGGACACCGAGAACACGCGCTTCGGCATCCAGACCCAGCCTTGGCAGGGCGCACGCATCGGCACCACGCTGGACCACGAGGCGCGCGAGAGCGGCGAGCGTCTGCGCGGCAACCTCGGCCTCGGCCAGGCCCTGACGCTGACGCCGCAGTGGACCGCCGACCTCGGCTACGACCACGCCGCGACACTGCGCAGCACCGCGAACCCGGTGTTCAATCCCGCGCTGCCGCCGGCCTTCGGCGCCGCCACCGCCGATTTCTGGGCGGCCAGCGCCGGCGCCAACTACCGCCACGCCGACATCAAGGGCATCGGCCGCATCGAGCGCCGCGAGGCCGACGACGAGAAGCGCTGGAACTTCGTCGGCGGCTACTACCGCGAACTGAATCCGGAGATCGCCGTGGCCGTCGGCCTCACCGCCGCGCTCGCCAAGCGCGACAGCGGCGTCGAAGAGGACAGCATCCTGCTGCGCGGCTCGCTGGCCTGGCGCCCGGACGACGCGCACTGGATCCTGCTCGACCGCCTCGACTACGGCGTCGACAGCAAGACCAACGCCCTCGGCAGCTACGAGGGCAAGCGCCTGGTCAACAACCTCAACGCCAACCGCCGCTGGGACGACAACCAGCTCGCGCTGCAGTACGGCTCCAAGTTCGTCTTCGACACCATCGATGCCACGAGCTACAGCGGCTACACCGACCTCATCGGCGTGGAGTGGCGGCGCGACATCGACGAGCGCTGGGACATCGGCTGGCAGAACAGCCTCCTGCACTCCTGGGAGCCGGGCATCATGGACATGGGCTACGGCCTCTCGGTGGGTTACACGCCGATGCGCAACGCCTGGGTGAGCCTGGGCTACAACTTCGAGGGCTTCACCGACGCCGACTTCAGCGCCGGCGAATACAGCGCGCAGGGTCTCTACCTCAAGCTGCGCCTCAAGGTCGACCAGCACAGCATCAGGCAGATCTGGAGCGATGCGCGCGGCGTGTTCGGCCGTGGCAGCGACGCTGCGGCGACGGCCGCCCCGGCGCAGGGCGAGGCCGCGCCGGCTGCGGCAGCTCCTGAAGAGTCGGCGGAAGCTCCCGCGGCCGTGCCGGCCACCACCGGCGCCGAGCTCGACCGTCTCGCCGCGCCCGTGCCGGACAGCACGACGCTGCTGCCGGCGCAGAAGACCCCGGCCCCGGTCATGATGAAGGTCATCGATCCCTATGCGGCGGCGGCCGCGGCAGCGGCGGCAGCGACCGAGGCTGTGCCGCCTCCGACGAAGCCGGCGACCGGCAAGCGCCCGCCTGCCGGCGCGGCAGCGGTCAAGGCTTCTGCGGCGAAGTCTCCTACCGCCAGGACTCCTGCCGCGAAGGCGCCTGCAGCAGCCGTGCCGGCAGGCAGCGCGGCAGCCAGCGTGCCGGTGGTATCGCCGCGCGCCGTCGGCAAGAACCCGGCCCAGGCGCAGCGCATCGAGGAAACCCGGGCCAAGCTGAAGCGCCGCGTGGAGACGCAGGAGCGTCGCGAACGCCTGAAGCAGAAGGCGACCAGCCTGGAAGAAGTGCAGGCGGAACTGGCGGCGGAAGATGCGGCCTCGGCCGGCAAGTACTCCGAGACGTCGCTGGAGCGCGAGCGCCGTCGCGAGCGCAAGCTGCGCCGCGAACGCCTCGACCAGAAGAAGCAGCAGGTGCAGAAGGTGCTGAAGTCCGCGCAGAACTGAAGCGGGCGGCGCCGGCGCCGGGAAGAAGGCGGCGCGGTTGCTGCAGGCCGGGCTTCAGGCCGGCGAGGGCGGCTGTGCCGGCATGGCCGCCCTGAAGGAGCTTGCCGCGGCCCCGGGCTCAGGCCTGGCCGCTCGTGCTCCGGCGCGAGGCGCGTCCGCAGCGGCTCCGCCCCGGCTATTCCGGCGCCGGGCCTGCCTTCAGTCGTAGACCTTGTCCCTGAACTCGCAGAGGTCCTCGATCAGGCAGGCACCGCAGCGCGGCTTGCGCGCGATGCAGGTGTAGCGGCCGTGCAGGATCAGCCAGTGGTGCGCGTCCTGCCGGTATTCCGGCGGCGTGAATTTCTCCAGCTTTTTTTCCACTTCCACGACGTCCTTGCCAGGCGCGATCTTCGTGCGGTTGCTGACGCGGAAGATGTGCGTGTCCACCGCGATGGTGGGATGGCCGAAGGCCGTGTTGAGCACCACGTTCGCGGTCTTGCGGCCGACGCCGGGCAGCGCCTCCAGCGCCTCGCGCGATTCCGGCACCTGGCCGCCATGCTGCTCGACGAGGATGCGGCAGGTCTTGATCACGTTCTCCGCCTTGGTGCGGAAGAAGTTGATGGTGCTGATGTACTCCTTCAGGCCCTCGACGCCGAGCGCGAGGATTTTCTGCGGCGTGTTGGCGACGGGATAGAGCTTCGCCGTGGCCTTGTTGACGCCGACATCGGTGGCCTGCGCCGAGAGGATGACGGCGATCAGCAGCTCGAAGGGCGTGCTGTAGTTGAGCTCGGTGGTGGGATGCGGGTTCGCGGCCTGGAAGCGGGCGAAGATTTCGGCGCGTTTGGCGGGGTTCATGGCCTGGGCTAATCAATCCTTCGGAGGCGAGCCGGAATTCTAGGGGCCGGACCCGCCGGCCTGCCAAGATTTTCCGCAAAGTCGCGCCGTTGGGGGGATTTCCCACGGCACTGTCAGTATTTGCTGCCCCGGAGGCGCCACCGGAGGCTGGTCGCCTCCCAACGGCTGAGGCAAGATTCTGCCCCTGCGTAGCGCCAACGGCGCCTGTCGCCTGTCCCGCAAGACGGATTCCTCATAAAGGAGTATGCCCATGCCCGCCTCTCTCGCCGGCCGTACGGCCCTCATTACCGGCGCTTCCGCCGGGATTGGCGAAGCCTTCGCCCGCCTGCTCGCCGCCCAGGGCGCCAATGTCTTCCTGGTGGCACGCCGCGAGGAGCGCCTGCGCGCCCTGGCCGACGAGCTCGAGCAGGAGCACGGCATCCGCGCCGAGGTCTGCGCCGTGGACCTGTCGCGGACGGAGGCAGTGCGCGAGATCGTCGCCACCGCCGAGCGCATGCGCCTGGACATCGATATCCTCGTCAACAACGCCGGCTTCGCCGCCAGCAAGAACTTCCTCAGCAGCGAATGGGCCGAGCTGAGCGCCGAGATGCAGGTGATGATGGGTACGGTGACCGAGCTCATCCACCGCTTCGCGCCGGCCATGAAGGCGCGCGGCTACGGCCGCATCATCAACCTCGCCTCGCTGGCCGCCTTCGCGCCGACCGCGCCCTCCATGCTCTACACCGGCATCAAGGCCTTCGTGCTCAATATCTCCGAAGCCATCGACATGGAGCTGAAGCCGCACGGCGTGTACGTGACGGCGCTCTGTCCGGGCTTCACCTGGTCCGAGTTCCACGATGTGCAGGGCACGCGCGAGCTCACCGACCGGCTGCCAAACTTCATGTGGCAGGACGCGGAAACGGTGGCGCGCGCCGGCCTCGACGCCGTCATGGCGGGCCGCCCCGTCTGCGTGCCGGGCGCCGTCAACAAGACCCTGGCCTTCACCTCGCGCCTCCTGCCGGAGCGCATGCGCTACCAGCTCGGCAAGGTCGGCAAGATGGTGGAGTGAGAACGCGTCGACACTGCGTTTACGTATCAGGTGTTGAGGTGGCGGCGGTGCTCGCCGAGGCTTCAGAAAACTTCCGGGCGGTTCCCCATGCCACAGCTGCAAACCTTCAAGGGCACGGTCTTCTACGATGAGCAGGGCAGCGGCGAACCGCTGCTGCTGCTGCATGCCAACCCCGGCGACCCGCGCGACTACGACGCGGTGCTGCCGGCCCTCGCGGCGAAATACCGCGTCATCCGCCTCACCTGGCCGGGCTATGGCGAAGCGCCGGCGCCGCTGCCGCCCTCGGCCGCTTCCGCGATGATGTTCGCCGAGCTGCTCGAGCAGTTCGTGGTGAAGATGGATCTCGCCAATCTCCGTGTCATCGGTAATTCCGTCGGGGCCTATGCCGCGGCGCGCCTCGCCCTGTCGCGGCCGGAGCGCGTGCAGGCGCTGGTGCTGGTCTCGCCCGCGGGCTTCACCACGCACAACCGTGTCACGACGATGTTCTGCAACTTCAAGGGCAGCGAGCGCATCACGCGCTGGCTGAACGGCCTCATGGCCTTCCTCTACCTGCGCGTGAAGACGCCGGTGGTGCAGGCCATGCGTACCCGTGCCGCCACCGAGCAGCGCAGTCCGGATGCGGTGGCCGTGAACGCCGCGCTCTGGCGCAGCTTCACGCATCCCGAGCACGACCTGCGTTCGAGCGCGCGCTTCATCCAGGCGCGCACCATGGTCATCTCCGGCCGCCGCGATCCGCTGATTCCGGTGGCGGAGGGCCGGCTCGCCGCCGCGACCATTCCGCGCGCGAATTTCATCGTGCTGCCGTCGGGTCATGCGCCTTTCGCGGAAGTGCCGGAGAAATTCCTGGCGGTGGTGGCGCCCTTCCTGGAGCGGTGCGGTGAAGACAGCGCACCCAGCCCGGCCCTCGCCGCAAGCGGGTGAAGCCGGGGCGAAGGCATAAAAAAACCGGCGCACGCCGGTTTTTTTATGGGAAGGACGGGGAGCTATTTTGCGTCGAAGGCGGCGGCTTCCGCGCGCAGCCGCTCCACCTCGGCGCGCAGCGCTGCCGTGTCGGCGCCACCGGCTTCGGCATCGGCGAGCTTGCGCTCGGCCTTCCTCAGGTTGCTGCGGGCGAGGGCGGCGGCAATGACGCGGGTCTTGTCGTCGGACGCCGGGGCAGCGGTGCCCGGCGCAGCAACGCCCGGCGCCACCGCGGTTGCTGCCAGCGGCGGCGTGATCACCGGTGCGGATTCGGCCTTTTCGCGCGCCAGGCGTGCCGTGCGTGCCTCGAAGCGGGCGCGGTAGTGGTTGGCCTGTGCCTGCTTCTGCGCCTTGTCCGTGACCTTGGGGTAGTCGTGCATCTCGATGCAGTCCACCGGGCAGACCGGCACGCAGAGGTCGCAGCCCGTGCATTCGTCCATGAGGATGGTGTGCATGAGCTTGGCCGCGCCCATGATGGCGTCGACCGGGCAGGCCTGGATGCACTTGGTGCAGCCGATGCATTCGGGCTCGCGGATGAAGGCGATGCGCCGGGTGGCGGGCTCCACGCCGAAGGCCGGGTCGAGCGGCAGTACCGGTTTGTGCAGCAGGGCCGCGAGGTCGGCGATGGTGTCGGCGCCGCCCGGCACGCAGCGGTTGTGCGGCGTGCCCGCGGCGATTTCCTCGGCATAGGGCCGGCAGCCGGGCGTGCCGCACTTGCCGCACTGGGTCTGCGGGAGCAGCGCCTCGATCTGGTCGACGAGGGGGATGCGGCGGCTGGCTTCGGACATGGGGGCGGGTGCTGGAGCGTGAGCGGCAATTATTGAAGATGCGGAGCGCCGCCGCAAAGCGGGAACGGCGGCCGGACACCGGTTTCGTGCCGACTGGCCCGGAAACCTGCGCCGAAAGGCCAGGACAGGGCGCATTTCTGGCCGCCGGGGTGGCTTGTGCACCGGTATGCCATGGGCAGAATCGGAGCATCCACCGGAAGGCCCGCCATGACACAACAAGAATCCATCGCCCGCGACGCCGGGCGCAAGCTGCACCTCCTTACCGCCTCCGCCACCGCCCTGGCCGCCGGCATCCGCCGTGGCGACTATTCGGCGCGCGAAGTCGTCGAGGCGCATGTCGAGCACCTGGAGCAGGTCAACCCGACCCTCAACGCCATCGTCATGACTCGCTTCTTCGAGGCCCGCGCCGAGGCCGACCGTGCCGACGCGCAGCTCGCCGCCGCGCGTGCCGGCAACTGCGTCGAGTCGTTGCCGCCGCTGCTCGGCGTGCCCTGCACCATCAAGGAAAACTTCGAGCTCGAAGGCACGCCGCAGGCCTCCGGCCTGGTCTCGCGCAAGCACATCGTCAACGACAGCGACTGCATCACCGTGGCGCGCTTGCGCGCCGCGGGTGCCATCCCGCTCGGCGTTTCCAACACCTCCGAACTCTGCATGTGGATGGAGAGCTACAACGAGGTCTACGGCCGCACCAACAATCCCTACGACGCCGCGCGCATCGTCGGCGGCTCCACGGGCGGCGAGGGTGCCATCATCGGCGCCGGCGCCTCGCCTTTCGGCCTGGGGGCCGACGTCGGCGGCTCCATCCGCATGCCGGCCTTCTTCAACGGCGTGTTCGGCCACAAGTGCTCGCCACGCCTGGTGCCCAACGAGGGCCAGTACCCGGGGCCGCAGGGCCGCGTCGACGACTTCCTCTCCACCGGCCCGCTCTGCCGGCGCGCCGAGGACCTCGAGCCGCTGCTGCGCATCCTCGGCGGCCCCAATGCGGAAAAAATGAAGAAGCCGGCCGAGGTCGACATCGCATCATTGCGCGTGCTGACACTGCTGCCCGACCGCGGCCCACGCGCGAAGAAGGACATGCGCGAGGCGCAGGCGCGCGCCGTGCAAGCCCTGCGCGAAGCCGGCGCCCGCGTCGAACCCATCGACCTGCCGCTGCTCGACCGGGGCTTCGACATCTGGTCCTCCATGCTGGCCGAGGCGGGCGGCCCGAGCTTTGCGGAGATGATGTTCGGCACACGCAGCCCGGTACGCGCCATGGCCGAGCTCGGCCGCGTGCTCACCGGCCGCTCGCCGCACACGCTGCCGCTGGTGATCCTCGCCATGCTGGAGAAGGTGCCGGAACTCGCGCCGGGCCGCGCGAAGAAGTTCGTCGCGCAGGGCCACGCCCTGAAGCAGCAGCTCGAGGAGGCGCTGGGCGACGACGGCGTGCTGGTGACGCTGCCGTATACGGAAGTCGCGCCCAGGCACGGCCGGCCGCTGCTCCCGCCCTTCAACTGGGTGCGCTGCGCCATCTTCAACGCCATGAGCGTGCCCAGCACCGCCGTGCCCATGGGCCTGAACGCGCAGGGCCTGCCGCTCGGCGTGCAGATCGTGGCGGCGCAGGACCAGGACCATCTCTCGCTGGCCTGCGCGCTGGAGCTGGAAAAGCGCATCGGCGGCTGGGTGCCGCCCTGGACGCAGCCGCTGCACCGCTGAATCATTGCGCGGGGCAGGGCGCTGCCGCCGCGCTGGCCTGCAATGACGAAAGCCTGTCCCCCGCATGCCGTTCCCGGGCACGGGCTTTCCGCTACGATCACGGCATCCGACCAGAAAGCAGGCCACACGACACGGAGCACTGCATGACCTCTTCCCAGAAGATCCTCCACGAAATCCCCGTGCGCAGCGGCCACGCCAGAGTCGGCGAGATCGAGCTCTGCTACGAGGACTGGGGCGACGAGAACGCGCCGCCCTACCTGCTCATCATGGGTCTCTCCGCGCAGATGCTGCTCTGGCCCGACGAGTTCTGCCGCCTGCTGGTGCAGCAGGGCTACCGCGTCATCCGCTTCGACAACCGCGACATCGGCCTTTCCACCAAGCTCAAGGTGAAAAGCCCGAAGATGAACGAGATGGTGCGCATGGCGCGCTTCGCGCTCGGCCTGCAAAGCCCGGCGGCCTACACGCTCTACGACATGGCGGACGATGTCGTCGGCCTGCTCGACCACCTCGGCATCCGGCAGGCGCATGTCGCCGGCGCCAGCATGGGCGGCATGATCGCGCAGATCCTGGCCGGCAAGTATCCGCAGCGCGTGCGCTCACTGGCCGTGATCTTCTCCAGCACCAACCAGGCCCTGCTGCCGCCGCCGGCGCGCGAGGCGCTGGCGCCGCTGCAGAAGGGACCGGGCAAGGATGCGACGCACGAGCAGCTCATCGAGCACAGCATGAAGCTGATGCGCATCATCGGCAGCCCGGCCTATCCCGTTCCCGACGACGAGGCGCGCGCCTTTGCGAAGCGCCTGTTCGAGCGCGCCTATCATCCGGCCGGCGTGAAGCGGCAGTTCACCGCCATCATGAGCTCGGGCAGCCTGCGTCCGCTGGCGAAGCGCATCAAGGTGCCGACCGTGGTCATCCACGGCAAGGAAGACAAGCTGGTGCGTCCGGCCTGCGGCCGCGCCGTGGCCCGCGCCATCAAGGGCTCGCGCCTGCACCTCATTCCGGGCATGGGGCACGACCTGCCGCCGCAGCTCGTCCCGCAGCTCGCTTCCCTGCTGGACGACAATGCGCGCCGAGCATGCTGAACTCCGGTAAAACGGCAATGGCACCTGCGGGTGCCTTTTTTCTGCCACGCATCACGCAACGTTCGAGGGAACCGACATGACCGCCATTCCGTCGCTGCAAGGCCAAGTCTCGCGGGAAGAGTGGGAAGCGCGCGTCAATCTCGCCGCCGCCTACCGCCTGATCGCGCTCTACGGCTGGGACGACCTCATCTTCACGCACGTCTCCGCGCGCGTGCCGGGGCCGGAGCATCATTTCCTGATCAATCCCTACGGCATGATGTTCGAGGAAATCACCGCTTCCTCGCTGGTGAAGGTGGACCTCGAGGGCCGCAAGGTCTCGGACTCGCCCTTCGACATCAATCCCGCCGGCTTCACCATCCACAGCGCCATCCACGCCGCCCGCGAGGACGCGCTCTGCGTCATGCACACGCACTCCATCAACGGCGTCGCCGTCTCCGCACAGAAAGCGGGGCTGCTGCCGCTGTCGCAGCAGGCCACGGTGGTGCTGGCCTCGCTGGGCTACCACGACTACGAGGGCATTGCGCTGCGCGACGACGAGAAGCCGCGCCTGGTGCGCGACCTCGCCGACAACAACTTCTTCATGCTGCGCAACCATGGCCTGCTCACGGTGGGCGCTTCGCCGGCCGAGGCCTTCCTCAACATGTACGTGTTCGAGGCCGCCTGCATGATCCAGGTGCGCGCGCAGGCCGGCGGCGGCGAGCTCGTGCACGTGCATCCGCAGATCGTGGCCGGCGTGAAGGCCGCCGTGCAGCAGGTGCTGCGCGGCATGGGCGGGCAGCTCGCCTGGCCGGGACTGCTGCGCAAGCTGGACCGGCG
>JAJNDL010000336.1 GCA_021156385.1 Moraxellaceae bacterium
CGTTTTCGAAAATCGCGGGGTCCGTCCCTGCCAGATTGATAGTCATGATTGCTGCCCTCGAAAGGCGAGTCTGATTCTGTTTTCCGGCATTGCTGTCGCCATGCCATCCCTGACAGGGAAGTCAGCCCCAGGGTCATCGGCGAAACAATCAGCCAATCGGACCAGCGCCACCGAGCGGCGTGGCGCTCCACTGCCATTCGACCTCTCGCTGCGGCATGGCCGACCTGACACGGCATATCCGGCCGCGCCGCAGCGAAAAGCAGGCATTTCCAGCGGCCGGTTCAGTCGTGCGGGCGCGACTCCACGGCGGGTGGCTGCGGCAGCGCGAGCGGTGCGTCCTGACGGTGGCGCCAGCGCTGCAGCCACTGCGGGAACTCGCGCTTGAGATCGTCCAGGCAGGTGTACACGACCGGTACCACGATCAGCGTCAGCACCGTGGAGGTAATGAGTCCGCCGATCAGGGCATGCGCCATCGGCGCCCGCTGCTCGGCACCCTCGCCCAGGCCGAGCGCCGCCTCGCTGCGCGACATGCCTTCGCGGATGGCAACCTGGATGAAGTCGACGAGCAGGATGGCGTTCTTGGTGACCAGCCCCATCAGCATGAGCAGGCCGATCAGCGAGAAGATGTTGAGCGTGGTGCCACAGATCAGCAGCCCGGCATACACGCCGACCAGGGCCAGCGGCAGCGAGGTCATGATCGTGAACGGATGCAGGAAGCTGTTGAACTGCACGGCGAGCAGCATGTAGATGAACAGCGCACCGAGCATCAGCGCCGTCGTGGCGTGGCCCACCGACTCCTTCATGTCGTTGTTGGCGCCCTGCGTGACTATGCGATAGCCGGCGGGAAGCTGCATGGCCTTCGCCAGCGCCTCGATGTCGGCCCCGACGTCCCCGGCCGGCCGGCCGCTCACATTCGCGGAGAACAGCACTTCGCGGTACAGGTTGCGGCGGTTGATCTGCGAGGTGCCGAGGCTTTCCTTCAGTTGCGCCACCTGGCCCACCATGATCATTTCGGGCTGGCCGGTAACCGGATTCACCTGGCTGGCCGCGATGGGCAGCGAGGTCACGTCGAGGGCATTCTCGCGGCCGCTGGCCGGAAGCTGCACGCGCACGTCGTAGTTCTCGCCGTCATCCGCCTGCCAAGTGGTGACGGTCTCGCCGGCGAGCAGCGGGCGCAGGCCGGAGGCAATCTGGCCGATGGACAGGCCGAGATCGGCGGCACGCTCGCGGTCGATGTGCAGCGACAGCGTCGGACGCGCATCCTTCAGTGAACTCTCCATGTCGATCACGCCCGGCACCTGGCTCATCTTGCCGCCGAACTCGGTGGCGATGCGCTGCAGCTCCTGCAGGCTGGTGCCCTGCAGGGAGATCAGGATGGGCTTGTTGCCACCGATGGATTCCTTGGCCGCGGCCACGGAACTCACCTCGATGCCGGCGACCTCCTGCAGGCGCTCGCGCAACATGCCCACCAGCTCCTTCTGCGAATGCTTGCGCTCGTGCTTGGGCGCCAGCAGCACACGCTGCGAAACGCGGTTCTTGCCGATATCCACGCCGGTGTTGATGGTGGTGTAGATGTCCACCACGCCCGGATAGCTGCGGATGATCTCCGCCACCTGCTGCGACTTCTGCTCGGAGTGCTCGAGCGTGGAGCCGACCGGCGTCGCGAACTTCACGCTGATCTCGCCGAGGTCGGGCTCGGGCACGAACTCCTTGCCCACGAAGCGGGCGCCGGCCAGCGCGAGCACCAGCGACAGCGCGGCATAGCCCAGAGTGCGCGCACGGTTGTCCAGCGCCCAGCGGATGGCGCCTTCATACATCACCGCAACGCGCTCCAGCTGGCCGTCAAAGCCGCGCAGGAACCTCGCCATGCGGCCATCGCCGCGCGGGCCGTGCGCATCCGGATCGCGCCAGCGGCTGGAGAGCATGGGGTCGAGCGTGAAGCTGACCAGCATGGAAAGCAGCACGGCGCAGGAGACAGCGATGCCGAACTGGTAGAAGAAACGGCCGATGATGCCGCCCATGAAGGCCACCGGCAGGAACACGGCGACGATGGTCAGCGTGGTGGCCAGTACGGCGAGGCCGATCTCGCGCGTGCCGTCGATGGCGGCCTGCTGGTGGGTCTTGCCCATGGCGACGTGACGCACGATGTTCTCGCGCACCACGATGGCGTCGTCGATGAGCAGGCCGATGGACAGCGACAGCGCCATCAGCGTCATGGTGTTCAGGGTAAGGCCGAAGACATACAGGCAGAACAGCGTGCCGAGCAGCGCAATCGGCAGCGTCAGGCCGGTAATGACGGTGGAGCGCCAGGAAGCCAGGAAGAGGAAGACGATGATCACCGCCAGGATGGCGCCTTCGATAAGGGTCTTCTGCACATCGCCCAGCGAGGCGCGGATGCTGCGTGAACTGTCGGCCACCACCACGGCTTCGACGCTGCCCGGCAGCGCGTCGCGGATGACGGAGAGCTGGTTCTTGAGCGCATCCACCACGGCGATGGTGTTGGCGCCCGACATCTTCACCACGTCCACGCTGACGGCGCGGCGGCCGTTGAGCAGGGCCAGCGACTGCGCTTCCTGCTCGCCGTCGATGATGTTGGCGACCTGCTCCAGCGTGATCGCCGACTGGCCGCGCGTAGCCACCACGATGGTGGCGAAATCGGCCGGATCGATCATGCGGCCGGAGATCTCCACGACGCGCTCCTGGCCGCCCAGCGACACGGAGCCAGCGGGCAGAGAAGCGTTGTCACGCTTGATGGAGCTCAGCACCTGGTCGACACCGACCCCCAGTGCCTCCATGCGGTCGGGCAGCAGCTCGACACGGATTTCGCGCGGTACGCCACCAACGGTATCGACACGGCCGACACCCGGGATGTTCTGCAGGCGACGCACGACTTCATGGTTGACGAGATTGGACAGCTCGCGCGGCTGCATGTCGCGCGCCATGAAGGCCAGCGAGAACACCGGCGCTTCGTCCGGCCGGAAGCGTTCGACCAGCGGCTCGCCGACATCCTCGCGCATGCGTGTCTTGACCACGGCGACCTTGTCGCGCACATCCTGCACGGCGACATTGATGGGCACGCCGAGCACGAACTCCACCACCACGCGCGAACGGCCTTCGAACGATGTGGAGATGATGCGCTTCACGCCGGCGACACTGTTGATGGCTTCCTCGATGCGGCGGGTGACATCGTTTTCCACGACCGCCGGCGAAGCACCGGCATAGTCGGTGGTGACCACCACGTAGGGCAGTTCGATGTCGGGGTATTCCTCGACGCTCAGCGCGCGCCAGGAAAACAGGCCCAGCACCATGAGGGCCGCCATCAGGATGATGGCGAACACCGGATAACGAATGCAGAGCCTGGTCAGGAACATGGCATCAACTCCTGTCGG
>JAJNDL010000337.1 GCA_021156385.1 Moraxellaceae bacterium
GCTCATTGACGAGCGCCCGGAAGAAGTGACGGAAATGCAGCGCACCGTGCGCGGCGAAGTCGTGGCCTCCACCTTCGACGAACCGCCGGCCCGTCACGTGCAGGTCGCGGAAATGGTGATCGAGAAGGCCAAGCGTCTGGTTGAGCACAAGAAGGATGTCGTGATCCTTCTCGACTCCATCACCCGTCTTGCCCGCGCCTACAACACCGTGATTCCGAGCTCCGGCAAGGTGCTCACCGGTGGTGTCGATGCCCATGCGCTGGAGCGCCCCAAGCGTTTCTTCGGCGCCGCGCGCAATATCGAGGAGGGTGGTTCGTTGACCATCATCGCCACGGCGCTGATCGAAACTGGCTCCAAGATGGACGAAGTGATCTTTGAAGAGTTCAAGGGCACCGGTAACCAGGAAATCAACCTCGACCGCAAGATCGCGGAGAAGCGCGTGTTCCCGGCCTTCAACATCAAGAAGTCCGGCACCCGTCGCGAAGAGCGCCTGATGGGCGAGGACGAACTCAAGAAGGTCTGGATCCTGCGCAAGATCCTCCATCCCATGGACGAGATTGCCGCCATCGAGTTCCTGCTCGACAAGATGAAGGACACCAAGACCAACGAGGAGTTCTTCGAGATGATGAAACGCAAGTAAGCGTTTCGCCGTCACTCCGGAAAAAGCCCGCCTCGTGCGGGCTTTTTCATGGCCGGGCCATGCCGGCCGTGCCCGTGCCCGCTACCGGGCACGGGCACGGGCAGCGGTCGAAACCCGACTTGCCTGCGTGACCCTGTCATCGGTAAATGTGAGAATGGCCGTCACAACAAGAAGGGCGACCTCTTCGCAAGCGCATGGATACCCTCAGCCAGATCCTTGACGACATCCATCTGTCCGGTGGCGAGTTCCGCTATGTCCAGGCCGGAGCGCCCTGGGGCTATGCCTTTCGCACCGAGGGTCGGGCCGGCTTTCATCTCGTGCTTTCCGGTACGGCCTGGCTCTACCTGAGTGAAGAAGAACCCATCCGCCTCGAGCCGGGCGACATGGCCGTGATCATGAACGGCCGCGACCATGCGCTGATGCATGAGCGGGTCGAATCGCTGCCCGATGCATTGCCCGACCTCGTACCGGGCATACAGGGCCATAACCGCGACCTGCTCCGCGTGGGGGGCAATGGCTCGCTCACCAATGCGCTTTCCGCGCGCTTCCGTTTCGATGCCGACCTTGGCCGACCGTTGCTGGCAGCGTTGCCACCGGTATTCGTGATGCGCGGCATCAGCGAAAGCCCGCCCGACTGGCTGCGCGTCGGCCTGGACTTTCTCGCGCTGGAAGGTATCGGGCGGCCGGGCCACCAAGCCATCATCAACCGTCTTGTCGGCATCCTCTTCATCGAGTGCGTGCGCGATTACGTCGAGGGCCTGCCGGAAGGCACCAACAACTGGCTGCGTGCGCTGCGCGATCCGGCGCTGTCGCCGGTGCTCGCCGCCATCCATCAGGATCCGGCGCATCCCTGGACAGTGCCCGAGCTGGCCAGCATCGCCTGCCTCTCCCGCTCTGCCTTCGCCGACCGTTTCGGCGCCGTGATGGGCCGGCCGCCGCTCAGTTATCTTGCGGAGCACCGCATGCGCCTTGCGCTCTGGCAGTTGCGTCATACGCAGCAGCCGGTGTGC
Source organism: Moraxellaceae bacterium (assembly GCA_021156385.1). Lineage (GTDB taxonomy): Bacteria > Pseudomonadota > Gammaproteobacteria > Pseudomonadales > Moraxellaceae > UBA2031. The sequence continues at coordinate 1,651 of JAJNDL010000337.1, forward strand.
CGCATTGCCGAGATGGTGGGCTATGGTTCGGAAACCGCCTTCAGCCAGGCCTTCAAGCGCATCTACGGCAGCTCGCCGTCGCGTTACCGCCAGCAGCGCGAAAACGATTCGACCGATTCAGGAATTTCCACGCCGGCCGATGCGGCCCCTACAGCAGGACAGGCAGGATGACCACACGCTTCGCTTTCTCCGTCACCGACGAGCTTTTCCATCATCTGGAAAGCGCCGAGGAGCCCATGGGCATCCAGCTCGACCTGCGTGTCTCGGGGCGCCTGGATGAACAGAAAGTCGAAGAAGCTGCCTACGAGGCGATGCGCCGGCATCCGATGGCGTCGGTACGCCAGCACCCGGTGCTGCCGGGCAGCCGCCAGTACGAGTGGGAACTGGTGGCACGTGCCGACGAGGATCCCGTGCTGCGCGTGGAATGCGCCGACGACGAGGCCGTAAACGCAGCTCGCGATTCGTTCTACACGCGTCGCCTGCAGCTCGAGAACGCGCCACCCTTCCGCATCCTGATCGCCCATCATCCCCAGGGCGACTGGCTGTGCCTGAAGATGAGCCACGCCGTCACCGATGCCGCCGGCGCCTACCGGTTCCTGCTCAGCCTCATGCGCATCTACGCCGGCGTCGACGATGCACGGCCTGCCGACATCGACATCGTCAAGGCGCGGCACCTCGGTACGGAGCTCGGCGCCAAGGACGTGCCGCAGCGCTTGCGGCGCGCCAAGCGCCTGCTCCAGTACCTCGTGGGCTCGGTGCAGTTGCCGACGCGCATCGCACCGCATTTCGGCGAGAACAAGGCAGGGCTGTCCTTCGTCTCGCATACCTTCACAGCGCAGGACACCGATGCGCTGGGCAAGCTGCGCCAGGGCAGTGCCACACTGAACGATGTGCTGGCGGCGCTGGTGCATCTGTCGGTGGAACGCTGGAACCGGCAGCGTGGCGAGCCGGCGGCCCGCATCCGCCTGATGAATTCGATGAATTTCCGCCCCATCACCTGGCGCCAGGAAGGCGTCGGCAATTTCTCGTTGTGGGTGAACGTGTCGACGCGCGAGGACGACCGCGGCAGCTACGAGCAGACGCTGGCTGCTGTCTCCGAGCAGACCCGGAAGTACAAGAGCGATGAAACCGCCGGCCTGCTCGTCGACCTGCTGAACCTGGTGCAGGTCCTGCCGGGCGTGGTGCGCAAGCAGCTCACCAACCTCATGCCCCTCACCGGCAACTTCGTCGTCGATACGGCGGTGCTGAACAATCTTGGCCGTGTGCCCGACCTTCCCGATCCGGCCGGCAAGGCCGGCCGCATTACGGCCATCCGCTTCAGTCCGCCGACACGCATGCCCATGGGGGTCGCTGTCGGCGTCGTGACGCTGCGCGGTGAACTTACCGTCACGTTCCGCTATCG
>JAJNDL010000338.1 GCA_021156385.1 Moraxellaceae bacterium
GCGTAAAGTACCCAGCATTTCCGGCCTCACCCTCTTGGAAACCCATGGCGGCATCCCATCCCTTCCTGCCCCTCATCGCCGAAACCCTGGCCATCACCGAAGCCGAGAGCGTTGTTGCGGTTGGGGCGCTGCCCTGGCCTGCCACAGCGAAGGAGGCTGTCAGGGCGCCAGTCAGCCAGTTGCTTGATCCCGACACTCCCAAGAGCCGGACCGACCTGGCCATTGCACAACTGGAAAAGGATCTGGATACACGCGAAGCGCGCCAGCTTATCGCCGTCCTGCGTGATCTGCTAGCGCGGCAGATGCTGGTTTTCGTGCCGGAGAGCCTGCTGGACGACGCGGCGCTGCTCGGCCTCGGCCTCACCCGCCAGGCGCGCTACGACATCGCCGGCGAGCACTGGCAGGCCTGGAGTTACGACATCCGCACCTACAAGTCGGTGCCGGACTGGCTGAATCCGCGGTTCTGGGCGAACCCGGAAAACTGGAACAAGTTCCGCTGGTGAGGCAGCAGGCCGTTGTGGCCGGCTGCCGGGACTTCAGTGCCGGAACTTCACCGGCTCCTCGTGCACATGGTTCGGATCGTCGCAGACCTCGCCTTCCTTCTCACCCTTGTCGATATAGCCGGTGCGCTCCGTTTCCGGCAGGTGGCGGTGCTCCCATGTGATGACCGCCTGCAGGCAGGTGGCGCGCTGCTCGTCGCTGAGACGGCGGCCATCGGGCCACTTGCCGGTCTCGATGGCGCGGCGGAAGGACTCCACCATCTCCGGCGTCAGCGCAGCAACCAGCCTGTCGAATGAAGTTTCGCTCATGATTCACCTTGTGCCGGAAGATGGCTGCTCCAGCCCAGCTTGGTACGGCAGGCCTCGTAGAAGTCGTGTCCGGGCGGATGCAGCAGGCGCAGCTTGAAGGGATGCTTGTTGACGTAGACCCAGTCGCCGGAACGCAGGGTGACGCCCGACTGGCCGTCGCAACTCACCATGGGACTGATGTCCTGCGGGCACATCAGCAGCTTTATCTCGCTGTTGCCATCCACCACGATGGGCCGGCTGGACAGCGTGTGCGGATGCATGGGCACCAGCACCATCGCATCGATGCGCGGGTGCATGATGGGTCCGCCGCCGGAAAGCGCATAGGCCGTCGAGCCCGTCGGGGTGGCGATGATGAGGCCATCCGACCGCTGCCGGTAGACGAACTGGCCCTCGATATACAACTCGAATTCGATCATGTGCACGGACTTGCCGGCATAGAGCACGACGTCGTTGAGTGCGATGCCCTCGCCCACCGGGCTGCCGGCCGACTTGACTTCCATATTGAGCAGGAAGCGCTGCTCGATGCTGTAGTCCCCGGCCAGGACGGCATCGATCTTGGCATCGATCTCGCTGGGCGAAACGTCGGTGAGGAACCCGAGGCGGCCGCGGTTGATGCCGAGCAGCGGCTTGTTGAAGCGCGCCAGCGAGCGCGCGGCGTGCAGCAGCGAGCCATCGCCCCCAACCACGATGATGAGGTCGCAGGCCTCGCCCAGCATGGTGCGCGTGCCGACCTGCAGGTCGCTGCGGTGCGGCAGCATGGCCGCCGTGCCTTCGTCGAAAATCACCTTGATGCCGCGCCCTTCGAGGAAGCGCTGCAGGTATTCGAGGGTATCGCTGACGGAAGTGCTGCCGGGGCGGCCGATCAGGCCGACATTGCGGAACTGTTCCATGGTTTCCAGTCGGCAGCCGGGCTGCCCTTAGTCGCGGACGAGGTAGCGGTCACGCTCGGCCCGCATCAGCGACCAGAGCCCGCCTTCCAGAATCTGCGTATCGTACCCCATGACGCCGAGGAGGAAAGCGGCGGCAGCACTGCGCCGGCCGGTATCGCAATACACGACATAGCGACGGTCCTTCGGCAGCAGGCGGGACTTTGCACGCAACGACTGCAGCGGCAGGCCGACCGCCCCCTTGAGCATGCCGCGCTCCTGTTCGTCTCCCAAGCGCACGTCCAGCCATTGCGCCCGGCCCGCCTCGACCTGCGCCATGGCGGCGCCGAACTCGATCAGCGCCAGTGACGGCGCCTTCAGCATGACGTCGAAGTCGGCCTTGTCGAGGCGCATCAGCACGCCATCCGTATTCATGATCACGTCGGCATTGCGGGTGCCTTCGATCAGCAGGCCCTCCTCGCCGAAGTACTGGCCTTTCTCGAGCACCGCCAGCGTGACCGGGCCCGTATTGCCGGGAATGCTGACCTCGGCGATACCTTCCTTGATGATGTAGCAGCTCTCCGCCTGTTCGCCCTGCCTGATGACGTGTTGGCCACGCACCACGGCTTCCGGCTGCAGCTTCTTGAACAGCTCGACGACGTTGGCCGGCGGCAGCCGGTAGAACAGCCGGGATTGCAGCAGCCTGGTGATCCACTCGCTGCTCTCGCCGGGCTGGAGGGCCGCCAGGGCCTTTTCCAGCGTATCGGTGGACTGGTCCCAGGCCAGCACGCGATCGAGGCGCTTGCTCTCGAAGCGCAACACATTGACCGGGGTCGCCGCCTTCACCGTCCAGAGCCGGGGCTGCTCCGGCGCCACGGCGTGCGAGGCCTCCGGATCGCTGGCGTCGAGGCTGTGCGTAACGCCGGTTTCGTTTTCGAAGCGGACGGTCCCGCTCAACAGATAGATGGTGTAGCCGTCGCTCTCGCTGCGGCGACAGAGTTCGGTCCCGGGCTGCAGGGTTTCCACCTGCTGGCCCTCAAGCAGATAGTCGAGCCGCTCCGCCGACAGCGAGTTGAGCGGAACGAAGGTTTGCAGAAGCGCGCGATTGATTCGGTGCAATGCCATGGACGTCACCGGAACCGCAGAACGTTGTCGATAGCCGAATCGGCCGACTGGTGGCGGGCGCAGCGGTCGGACTGGCCAGGCACGAACTTGGTCGGCGAATCCGTGCGGATCAGGCGGGCCTCGCAGCTACGGTTGTCCCCTATGGGCGCGCAACAGCGCGGACTCTCGTAATGTGCGAGCCAGCTGCGGTATTGCTCCTCGCTGACCAGGCACTTGGCAGCGGCATAGGCCTGAGGGTTG
>JAJNDL010000339.1 GCA_021156385.1 Moraxellaceae bacterium
GATTGGCTGCCCTTCGCGCAACCCGGGCGCGTAGCCATCGAGGTGCGCGTAGTAGTAGACGAGGCGGCCGGACGGATCGACCAGGTACGCCGACAAGCCGCCGCCCTGGTTGCTGGAGATCTTGGCGACGCGGCCGTCGTCCGCCGCGAGCACCGGCGTGCCACGCGGCGCCATGATGTCGATGGCCTGGTGCTTGCGCCCCTTGCCGCGGCCGGAGTGGAAGGTGTCGCGCAGCTGCGAGGGCGCCACGCCGTCCACGGGGACCACGAGGCGGCGGGTGGCCAGCAGGTCGTTGGCCGGCGCGTCGATGTCCAGCCGCGGGGGCACCCGCTTCGTGGCTGGCTTCTGGGGAGGCGGCGCCGGCCTTGGCGCAGGCGCAGCCGCCGTCTCCACGGGCATCGGCACTTCCGGAGCGCGCACGGGGTCGCCGCTGGACGGCCCCAGCACGAGCAGCGCGATCATCAGGAAACCCCAGGCGACTCCCATGCTTCACGCTACCCGGCCCGATGAGGCGCGTTCGTCAGCCTCGGCAGCAGGCCCGCGTCGGCGCGTCCGTACGCCGTGTCAGCGCGGCCGGGAGGAAGTCACGGCCCGAGCCGAATCCACACCGGCGCGTGGTCGCTCGGCTTGTCGCGCCCGCGGTGCCCGGCATCGACACCGGTGCCCAGCAGCCTGGGTGCGAGCGCGGGGCTCAGCAGCAGGAAGTCCATGCGGAAGCCGGCGTTGCGCCGGAACGCCGCCTCGTTCACCCAGAAGGTGTAGATGCGTTCGGTGGGATGCAGGGCGCGCGTCGCGTCGACCCAGCCCTGTGCGAGCAGCCGCTGGTACAGCGCGCGCGTCTGCGGTTGCAGCACCGCGTCGAAGCGCCAGGTGCCCGCGTTGTAGATGTCCGCGTTGGTCGGCACCACGTTGAAGTCGCCCGCCAGGATGATGGGTCGCCCCGCATCGACCAGGGTCTGCGCATATGCGACCAGCCGCTCGAACCACGCCAGCTTGTAGTCGAAGTTCGGGCTGCCGGTCGGATTGCCATTGGGCAGGTACACGGAGGCGATGCGCAGGCCGCGCACGTCGGCTTCCATGTAGCGCGCCTGGCCGTCGCTGTCGTCGCCGGGCAGGCCGCGCCGCACTTCCACCGGCTTCTCGCCGCGCGCGAGGATGGCCACGCCGTGGTGCGCGCGCTGGCCGTGCCACACCACGCCGTACCCCGCGTCCTCGATCGGCTGGTGCGGAAACGTCGCGTCGCCGGTCTTGATCTCCTGCAGGCAGGCGACGTCGGGTTGCGTTTCGGCCAGCCATTCCAGCAGGCGCGGCATGCGGCCCTTCACGCCATTGACGTTGAAGGTCGCGATCTTCACGGCGTCAGAGCACGAAGGGACGCCCCGTCACGGGCGTCGAAGGCACGGCCATCTCCTGCTTCGCCATGACGCCTGCTTCGTAGGCGAGGCGGCCCGCCTCGACGGCGAGCTTGAAGGCGCGCGCCATGGTGACGGGGTCGTGCGCCTGCGCCACCGCGGTGTTGAGCAGCACGGCGTCGAAGCCGAGCTCCATCGCCTGCACTGCGTCCTTGGGCGAGCCGATGCCGGCGTCCACCACCAGGGGCACGTCCGGCAGGCGCGCGCGCAGCGTCTTGAGCGCGCTCGGATTCAGCAGGCCCTGGCCCGAGCCGATGGGCGCGCCCCACGGCATGAGGATCCGGCAGCCGGCGTCGAGCAGCCGCTGGCAGGCGACCAGGTCGTCGGTGCAATAGGGGAAGACCTCGAAGCCTTCTTTCGCCAGCACGCCCGCGGCCTCCAGCGTCTCGAACATGTCGGGCTGCAGCGTATGGGCGTCGCCGATCACCTCCAGCTTGATCCAGTGCGTGTCGAACAGCTCGCGGGCCATGCGCGCGAGCGTGATCGCCTCGCGGGCGGTGTGGCAGCCGGCCGTGTTGGGCAGCAGGCGCGCGCCGCTGGCGCGGATCAGCCGGAAGAAATCGTTGGGCGTGTCCGGCGTGCCGAGCTGGCGCTTGAGTCCGACCGTCACGACTTGCGCGCCGGACGCGGCGATGCTGTCCTGCAGAACCTGCGGCGAGGGATAGCGCGAGCTGCCGATGAAGAAGCGGCTGTCCAGCGTGGCGTCGCCGATGCGCAAAGCGGTCATGGTTCAACCTCCGGTGATCGGCTGGAACGTGAAGACGGCATCGCCGTCGCGCAACACGGTCTCGGCGCGGGCCGTGCGCGCGACGAACTCGCCGTTGACGGCAGTGGCCAGCGCCTGCGGCGGCTGGCCGAGCGCGGCCACCAGGTCCGCCAGCGTCTGGCCCTCCGGCACGGGGCGCGGTTCGCCGTTGAGCGTGATCCGGAGCGTCATGCGTTCACCTCGGAAAGCGCCTGCTCCACCAGCGCCGGCGCGATGAGCCAGCCGTGGCGGAACAGGCCGTTGATGCGCACCAGCCCGTCGCGCACCTCCAGGTGCGGCAGGTTGTCGGGCAGTGCCGGGCGCAGGTTGGACTCGCTGTGCACGATGCGCGCCTCGGCGAGTTCGGGCACGACGCTGTGCGCTGCCGCCAGCAGTTCCACCGTGCTGCGCAGCGAGACCGGCGAGCGGTCTTCGCTCTCGATCTCGCTGGCGCCGACCACGACGATGTCGTCGGCGCGCGGCACCAGGTACACGCGATGGCGGGGATGCAGCAGCCGCACGGCGCGCTGCAAGGCGACGCCGGGTGCATGCAGCCAGAAGATTTCGCCGCGGACGCCGCGCACCGGCAACTGCGGCCGCGCGCCCGTGCCGCGCACGTCGAACACGAGGTCGAAGCGCTGCTCGCCCCCGCCGGTGCGCAGCACGCCGGGCTCCACCGCACCGACCGGCTGGCTCCAGTGCCAGTGCGTGCCCTCCGCGCCGGCCACCAGCGCGTGCATCGCCTGCACGGTGTGGATGCGGCCTTCGCACGGGAGCAGCCACGCGTGCGGTGGACCTTGCACGACGGGCTCCAGCTCGCGCAGCGCGGCCGGGGCGAGTTGCCGGGGTGCGTGCGCCGGCGGCGCCTTGCGCGCGAGCAGCCACAGATCCAGGGAGCGCAGCCCCATGCGGAACACGTTGTCATCCGCACACTCGAGTTCCGCAACGGGGCTCAGCATGCCGGCGGCCGTCCAGCCGGCGGCGCCACGCGCTTCCGCGTGTGCCGCGGGATCGAACACGTGCACCTCGTGCCCTGCCGCGCGCAATTTCAGCGCGAGCAGGCGCCCGAGCAGGCCTGCGCCGGCGATGCCGATCTTCATCGGCAAGCGCCCACGTGCAATGGAAAGGGAAGGAACTTCATGCGCCTCTTCTTACGCCGGTACGAACCGGTTCAAGTTCACGGGTTTGGTGTCGCCATCTCAGCGAAGCGGCCTGCGGCCGATCGCACCCCGGAGCG
>JAJNDL010000340.1 GCA_021156385.1 Moraxellaceae bacterium
GGTGGTGCTGCACGAAGTGCTGCGCCACGAAGGAGCCCATGCTGTGGCCGAGCAGGATCACCGGCAGCTCCGGATAGCGTTCGTGCACGGCGGCATTGACCACGGCCATGTCGGTGCAGACGCCGCTCCAGTTCTGTTGCAGGCTGTTGTTGCCGAGCGCGCCGGCGCTCACGGCGCTGCCGTGGCAACGGTGGTCGTGGGCGATCACGGCATAGCCTTCGGCATTGAAGAGGGCGGCCACGTCGCCATAGCAGCCGGAGTGCTCGGCCATGCCGTGCGAGATGTGCACCACGGCGCGGGGGTTTTCCACCGGCCAGTGCCGGAAGGGAATGCGGTGGCCATCGCTGGCCGTCAGCCATTCGAGGGGGACGGATACTTCAGTCGCGGACATGGCGTGGCTCATGACCATATTGTTCATTATTCTACGTGCCTATTTCGGGTGAAAACTGCTGGAGCCGTCACGGCATGAACGCCGCTGTCCATTACCGCATAGGTGCGCGCCGGCCTGAGGCGCATATCTTCGATGTTGAGCTGACCATCGCCAAGCCGGCGCCGGACGGACAGCACCTACGGCTGCCGAATTGGATACCGGGCAGCTACATGATCCGTGATTTTTCGAAAAACCTGTCCGGAATTTCCGCGCGGGATGCCCGCGGCCGGCCGGTTTCCGTGCGCAAGGCCGGCAAGTCCGAGTGGCAGTGTGCGCCCGCCGAAGGGCCGCTCACCATCGCCTATGAGGTCTATGCCTGGGACCTCTCCGTGCGCGGCGCGCACCTCGACCAGACCCACGGCTTCTTCAACGGCACCTCGGTCTTCCTCGAGGTGGTCGGCCAGTCCGGCGGCCTGCATGAAGTGATGATCGAACGCCCGCAGGGCGCTGACGGCTGGCGTGTCGCCACCAGCCTGCCGCCCGCGGAGGGCACGCCGGCCCTGGGCTTCGGCCGCTACCTCGCCGAGGATTACGACGCGCTGATCGACCACCCCGTCGAGATGGGCACCTTCACGCATGCCACCTTCACTGCCTGCGGCGTGCCGCACGAGGTCGCCATCACCGGCCGCCACCGCACCGACACCGACCGCCTCGTGCGGGACCTCGAGAAGCTCTGCACGGCACAGATCCGCTTTTTCGGCGAACCGGCCCCCTTCGACCGTTATGTCTTCCTGGTGACTGCGCTGGGCAGCGGCTACGGCGGCCTCGAGCACCGCGCCTCGACCGCGCTGGTCTGCGCGCGCGACGACCTGCCGCTGGCCGGCGAGCCGGCCGCGCCCGGCGAGCGCTACCGCACCTTCCTCGGCCTCTGCAGCCACGAGTATTTCCACAGCTGGAACGTCAAGCGCATCAAGCCGGCGGTCTTCCACCCCTACGATCTCCGCGCCGAGACGCCGACGCCGCAGCTCTGGTTCTTCGAGGGCATCACCTCCTACTACGACGACCTCCTGCTGGCGCGGGCCGGCCTCGTCACGCCGCAGGCCTACCTGGAGCTGCTGGCGCAGCAGATCACCCGCCACCTGCGCACGCCGGGCCGCTTCCGCCAGAGCGTGACCGACTCCAGCCTCGATGCCTGGACCAAGTACTACAAGCAGGACGAGAACTCGCCTAACGCCATCGTCAGCTACTACGTGAAGGGCGCCCTGGTCGGGCTCTGCCTCGACCTGCTGATGCGCGAGAAGACCGGCGACCGGGTGACGCTGGACACCCTGATGCGGCGCCTCTGGCAGGAATACGGCCTCATCGGCCGCGGCGTGGACGACGACGACATCCCGCGCCTGGTGGCGGAACTCTGCGGCGATCCGCTGGCGGATTTCTTCCGGGAAGCCCTTTTCGGCACGGCCGAGCTGCCCCTGTCCGAATTGCTGACGACGCGCGGCGTGGACTGGCAGCTGCGTCCTGCCGACAATGCCGCCGACCCCGGCGGCAAGCCGGGCAGCGCCGGCGACCGGCCGCGCGGCTGGCTCGGCGCCCGGATTGCGGGCGGCGAGAGCGGGGCGACCCTGCAGACCGTCTTTACCGACGGTCCGGCGCAGCGGGCCGGTCTCTCGGCCGGTGATATCGTCATCGCCGCCAACGGCCTGCGCGTCACCGGCGGCAGCCTGGAGAAGGTGATGGCCAGCCATGCCCCGGGCGAGGCTGTCGAGCTGCACGCCTTCCGTCGCGACGAGCTGATGCGCTGCACGGTGACGCTGTCCGCGCCGCCGGCCGACACCTGCGTGCTGACGCTGCCGGCCGATGCCCAGCGCCGGGCGCATGCCGAGCAGTGGCTGCTCGGCAGGTAACCGTTCAGGAAAAACGCCCGCGCGAGCGGGCAAGCCCGGCCGCGGCAGCGGCTCCGGGAAAACGAGAAACTCCGGCAGGGCCGCCGGAACCCGGCCGACGTTTTCTGGCACAATGCCGCGCCTGAAAACCGGCCTCGACCCCAAGTGAGGAACACACACATGCACGCGGAATTCTGGAAAGACAAATACCCGGCGGACATCCCCTTCGAGATCGACACTGCCCAGTACCAGTCGGTAAACGAGGTCTTCCACGAGGCCGTCCGTAAATACGGCAACCTGCCCGCCGTCTCCAACATGGGGCACACGCTGACCTACCGCGACCTCGACCGCCTCACCGCTGCCTTCGCGGCCTACATCCAGAACGAGACCGACCTCAAGCCCGGCGACCGCATCGCCCTGCAGATGCCCAACGTCCTGCAGTATCCGGTGGCCGTGTTCGGCGCCATGCGCGCCGGGCTCATCATCGTCAACACCAATCCGCTCTATACCGAGCGCGAGATGCTGCACCAGTTCAACGACTCCGGCGCGAAAGCGCTGCTGGTCGTGGCCAACTTCTGCGACAAGGTGGAGAAGGTGCTGCCGCAGACCGGCATCAAGTACGTCTTCGTCACCGAACTCGGCGACATGCTGCCGACGGTCAAGCGCCTGCTCACCAACTTCGTGGTGAAGAAGGTCAAGAAGATGGTGCCGGCCTACAGCCTGCCAAACGCGGTTCCCTTCACGAAGATGATGAGCCATGGCGCGAAGCGCCAGGTG
>JAJNDL010000341.1 GCA_021156385.1 Moraxellaceae bacterium
GACGGTCGGCTCCAGCGCCTTCAGGCCGGCGGCGCGACCGGCGGCGAGCGCGGCCTCGGGCGAAAGTCCGTCGACGAAGCGCGCTTTCAGCGCCACCAGCGCACCGACGCGGTTGCCGCTCTGGCAATGCAGCAGTACCGGATGCTCCGGGCTGGCCCCGCGCAGGGCGTCGGCGAGCTGCTGCGCATTCTCGCGGGTGAGGCCGGCGGCACCGGCCACGGGAATGTTGATGTAGCGCATGCCAAGTTCGGCGACCAGCGCCGGCTCGTCGTAATCGCCGGCCTCGGCGGGCGGGCAGAGGTTGATGACGGTGCGCACGCCCTTGTCCCTGGCCTCGCGCAGGTGTTCGGGACGGGGACGGCCGCCGCTGCAGATGCCGCCGGATGGCGTGCAGGCATTGGGGATGTCGATCCAGAGCGGGGGCGCAGCGTTCATCGGGCGGTCTCCTGAAGGCCCCGGCGTGCGGGACATGACGATGGCAGGCGCGGCACCGGCCGCGGCCACGCGAATACTAAGGGAGGCGGGGCGAACGCGGTCAAGCGCCTCAGGGCTCGGTCTTCGGCACGACAGCCACGGCCGCCGGAAAAAATTGCCGGGCGTGACTGACCAATGCGTCATGCCCTTTTCGTTACGCAAGCGCTTATGTCACCGGGCAGCGGCAACAATGCAATGCAATCCTGCGACAAGGCGCCAACGTTCTTCACGACGCCGACTTATTCCTTTCGCACAGGCCAGGCGGCAACCTTTGACTCGACAGGACGCGCAGGAAATTCCCGCGGGCATCGTTCCGGGGCGAAGCAGTTTTCAACAGCGCAGATCGTACTGCTTTTGCACCGGATAAGAAGTTGTGTAGCGGGATTTGCCTGCAGGGTGTCACGGATGATGAATGCTGTAACGGTCGGGCTCCAGGTGTGGCGGTACGGAGAACCGCTCCTATACTGGCCGTGTCTAGGGCGGGTGCCGCGGCCACGGAAAGGCTGAAGTTTCCATTTTCCTGCAGCCTGGGCTCGCGCATTCATCGCATGACTCCTGCGGGGGCCGCTGTTTCCATCACGCAAGTTTCTTCCACTCTGACGGGGCAAGGATGCCATGAGGATCAGTGTATTCGGTATGGGGTACGTGGGTGTCGTCTGCTCGGCCTGCTTTGCCAAGCGCGGACACCAGGTCACCGGCGTCGACATCAACCGCGACAAGATCGCCGACATCAACGCCGGGCGCTCGCCCATCGTCGAGCCGGGGCTGTCCGAGCTGCTGGCCGAGGTCGCCGGGGGCAACCTGCAGGCCACCACCAGCGTTGCCGCCGCGATCGCGCAGAGCGATCTCTCCTTCATCGCCGTCGGCACGCCAAGCAAGGCCAACGGCGACCTCGACCTCTCGCACGTGAAGCATGTCTGCGAGCAGATCGGCGAGGCGCTGCGCGACAAGGCCACCAACCACATCGTGGTGATCCGCAGCACGGTGCTGCCCGGCACGCTGCGCGAGCTGGTCGTGCCCACGCTGGAAGCCTATTCCGGCAAGAAGGCCGGGCAGGGCTTCCGCGTCGCCGTGAACCCGGAGTTCCTGCGCGAGTGCACCGCCATCCGCGACTTCGACAACCCGCCCTTTACCATCATCGGTGCCGACGACGAAGGCACGGCGCGCACCGTCGCCAGCGTCTACGACGGCATCTCCGGCGAGATCGTGGTCAAGTCGCCGGAAGTCGCCGAGATGATCAAGTACACCTGCAACGCCTGGCACGCCACCAAGGTCGCCTTTGCCAACGAGATCGGCTCGGTGGCCAAGATCTTCGGCGTCGACGGCCGCGAGGTGATGGACACCATCTGCAAGGACAGGTCGCTCAACGTCTCGTCGTACTACATGCGCCCCGGCTTCGCCTTCGGCGGCTCCTGCCTGCCCAAGGACGTGCGTGCGCTCAGCTACCGCGCCATGCAGCGCGACCTCGACCTGCCGCTGCTGTACTCCATGCTGGACAGCAATGCCGAGCACATCCGCCGCGGTTTGGACCTCATCATGCGCAAGCCGGTCAAGCGCATCGGCCTGCTCGGCCTCAGCTTCAAGTCCGGCACCGACGACCTGCGCGAAAGCCCCTTCGTGGAACTCGGCGAGCGCCTGCTCGGCAAGGGCTACGACCTGCGCATCTACGACCGCAATGTCGCCCAGGCGCGCATGCATGGCGCCAATCGCGAGTACATCAACACCAAGATCCCGCATCTTTCCAACCTGCTGGTGGGGTCCCTGGACGAGATCGCCAACCACGCCGAGACCCTGGTCATCTCCTATCCCGACCCGGAGTTCCGCAGCTTCCTGCCGAGCATCCCGAACGAGAAGACCATCATCGACCTGACGGGAATCGATGCGGGCGTGAAGCACCCCGGCTACCAGGGCATCTGCTGGTGAGGCGACATGACGACGATCGTCGAGCGCGTCCGGCCCTGGCTGCCGGCTAACGAAGGGTGGTGGCTGGGCTGGATACTGTTCGCCAGTTTCCTCGGCCTGCTCGCCACCCTGGTGCCCTCGCTGCTGTTCATGGGCGCGAGCACCAAGTTCATCCTGCTGCTGGGCCTGATCAGCACCTGGCGGTATTCGGTGGCGCTGGTGCATTTCGTCCGCGCGCAGCTCTTCCTGCGCGTGGTGTTCCCGCGCCTGCGGCGGCTGGCCAACACGGTGCAGGAGAAGGACCTGCCGGAGCACGTCTACTTCCTGGTGACGAGCTTCCGCATCGAGGCCAGTACCAGCTACAAGGTCTACGAGGCGGTGTTCCGGGAGGCGCTGGACTGCGGCCGGCCGGCAACGGTGGTCGCCTCCATCGTGGAGCGCTCCGACGAGTTCCTGGTGCGCTCCATCCACCGCGACGTCGTGGGGGGGCGCAACGGCAGCATCGACCTCATCTTCGTGCGCATCCCCGGCACCGGCAAGCGCGACGGCCTCGCCCACGGCTTCCGCGCCATCTCGCGCAACCGCCGCTGCCACGAGACCGTGGTGGTGGTGGTCGACGGCGACACCGTGCTGACGCCGGGCTGCGTGCGCCA
>JAJNDL010000342.1 GCA_021156385.1 Moraxellaceae bacterium
CCTGGTGCTGGAGGCGTGGCGGGAGCGCCGCCAGCGCCGGCAGCTGTGGTCCGGCATGGCGCGTTTTTACGCGGAGCTCACCCGGGCCCTCGTGACAGAAACCGACTATTTCGATGCCGCGGAGCGGGCTCTGCTGAGGCGCTGCCTGAGTGCGGCCCAAGCGGCGCAGCCACTGGCCGTGGACGGCGTGCCGGCCGAGCCGACCGTGGCTGAGAGCGGCTGCCCCTACAAGGCCGCGGATTTCCAGGCGGCACTGGCGAAACTGCTGCAGGTGGCAGCGCCCGGCGAGCTGCAGCAGGAGCAAGTCGCCGCGCTGCAGGCCACCGTGAACATCGTGAACTGGCTGCTGCCGCAGACCGGCTTGGCGACACCCGCAACGCCGGCTTTTACCGCTACGGCCGCGCCGCTACTTCCTTCAACTGCTGACCAGATGGGTAACTGACATGAACAGAGGGTTCGCGCTCGCCCTGGCCATTGCGCTCGGCGTGACGACGCAGACGGCCACGGCCGAGGCCAGGACAAAGGCAGAGAAGGCACGTGCCGCCTTCGCCTTCATGGACCGCCAGGAATTCATGGACGGCATCGAGGAGGCCGAGGGCTGCACGGCCCGCAACGACTTCGCCTGTGCCGACAGCGCGCTGGCGCGGGTGCAGGAGCTGATCGCCAACGACGAGGAGCACCGGCTCTGGAACGACACCAGCAACGCGCTGAATGCGGCGCGTGAATACGTCGCGGCAGAGCGCGAAGCGGCCCGGCAGCAGGCCCTGGCCGAGGCGGAAGCCGCCCGGCGCGCACGCGAGGAGGAAGAGGAAGAAGAGCGGTATGCGGCGCGCGAGCCCAGCGGCGCCGAGAAATTCAACATGTTCATGGGCGCGATGAACAGCGCCCTGGAGAGCACGGCGGCGGAGTACCGCCAGCGGCAGGCGATTGCCGATGCCAACAACGCCCGCATCGCCGCGGCGCAGGAGGCGGTGCGCCAGCGCAATGCCGCGGCCGCGGCCGAGCGCCAGGCCGAGTTCCAGCGGCGCCAGGCCGAGCGCCAGGCAGCCTATGCGGCGCAGCTCCAGGCTTCCCGGCAGAACGCCGCGGCGGCGCAGGCGGCACGCGAGGCAGCGGCGGCGAATCGCCAGGCCGAGGCCGCCGCGCTGCAGGCCCGCCAGGCGCGCGAGCGTGAAATGCGCATGGCGCAGCAGGAGCGGGAAGCCCGCGAGAACGCCCAGCGGCAGATGGCGACGTTTGTCGCCTCCTCGCGCGAGGCCGAGGCGCGCAACCGGACGGCAGCGGTGGCCACGCCGGAGGCTAACGATGACTCGCGGCCAGAGGGTGACGATGACCCGCGCGGCCGTGTCGCTTCTGCCGGCAGCAGTGCTTCCGATACTGGCGGCGGGGGCGGGGGCGAAGGCTGTGTTCCCAAGAAGGGCAAGGTGTACTGGAAGTCCTACAAATCGGAAGAAAATGCGGAGCGCATGCTGGAAGGCAGCGCCAAGCTGCAGTGCAGCCCCGATGGCCAGTACGTGCTCGAGAAGAAGACCTGCCGCAGCTTCGACGATTCGCTGGCGGCCATGATGGGCATCTCGCACGAGCGCGCGACAAAGATGAACAAGCAGATGGGGCAGGGCGAGAGCAAGCCCGCGATGGCCTGGGAGTGTTCGGCGGAGTATTTCTGCAAGGCGAAGATGTCGTGCCCGGCGAAGTCGTCGAAGGCATCGCGGCAGTAAGGAGCTGGCCGCCAGATACGGTAACCGCTTTACACCGCCGAAGTGGTTGGTTGACAGGGCAGCGCAGGGTGAAACGTTTCTCTAACGATTCCCCGGGTTCTGACCCAACAAAAAGCCCCGCTGCGGCGGGGCGTTTTCTGCAAGATTTTTGACGTGGCCAGGAGGGCCGTTTACCGGGCAACCAAACGCGTTGCCCACTGAGTGAGGAGTGTAAACATGGGCGCATCCAGCACGAACGTACAAGCCATCAAGAAAACCCTGCAGGCCATCCTGCCGACCCGCCGCGACATCCGCTTCAAGCTGCCGGCCGACAAGGTCGGCAACTGGCACTACTCCGGCGGCCCCATCTCCACCACCTTCCTGAACGTGTTTTCCGTGTTCCTGCCCGTGGGCGAGCGCTTCTTCATCGATGCCGTGCGCCACTACCGCGACCAGGTCACCGACCCCGAACTGAAGAAGGCCATCACCGCCTTCATCGGCCAGGAAGCCATGCACGGCCGCGAGCACGAGGACTACAACGAGGCCGTCTTTGCCGTGTGGCCGGGCGCACGCAAGCTCGAGGGCTTCGTGAAGAACCTGCTGGACGGCGTCACCGCCAAGCTCGGTCCCGAGCTCTCGCTCTCCGCCACCATCGCGCTGGAGCACTTCACCGCGCTGCTCGCCGACAGCGTGCTGCGCGAGCCCAAGGTGACCGAGAACACCGAGCCGCATTTCATTGCCCTGTGGAAGTGGCATGCGCTGGAAGAGACCGAGCACAAGGCGGTGGCCTTCGATACCTGGGAGGCCGTGATGGGCCGCGGCCCGCGTGCCTATGCCCTGCGCGCCACCGGCATGACGCTGGCCACCGTCATCTTCTGGGGCATCATGATCCCGTCCTTCATCGCCGCGCTGCGCGCCGAGAAGAAGCTCAGCGACGTGAAGGGCTGGCAGCAGTTCTACCGCTTCACCTTCGGGGAAGTGGGGCTCTTGAGAATGCAGCTGCGGGATTACTTCGATTATTTCCGGCCGGATTTCCATCCCTGGGATCACGATAACCGGGCGTATCTGGAGCAGATCGATGCTTTCCTGGCGGAGCAGGAGAAGCTGGTGGCGTAGAGCCTTAGGCTCAGAGGTTGATCCTATAAGTTATTGATTTTGCGGGTTAGAGCGGCGAAGAGAAGCTGAATTCCAATTAATCCGAGCGATTTACGTGATCTAAAAAGCCCCGCGTATGCGGGGCTTTTCATTTAGGGCCTATTGGCGTCAAAACCAGAGAGCTAGACGAGCTACTACTTGTTACGTAACTTCTAAGGCACCCTTAATTCAGGGG
>JAJNDL010000343.1 GCA_021156385.1 Moraxellaceae bacterium
GCGGCGCGCTGCAGGCAATGCAACGGCAGCGGAGGTGTGTCATGGCCAATGAGCAGGGTGACCAGAATCGCGTCAGCGACCAGCGCCGCAAGGGCGAGCAGGGCCGGCTGGCGCGCGCCGGACAGCAGGACCGTCCGGGACCGCAGGTCCGCCAGGGCGGACAGGGGCCGGAAGGCGGACGCAGCCAGCAGGGCCGTCGCTAGTCCGGCACCGAAGGCGGACACCCCTTCCGGGGTGCCCGCCTTTTTTCATGGCGCGTCCGGTGCTGCGCGATGTCCGGCATCTGTAGAGTACAAAGAGAATGCGTTGCGCCCTGCGTCAGGCACCGACACTTTCGGGATGATCGATGCGGAACAGCGTGGTGCGCAGCTGTGCCGGATTCTCCGGCTTGAACCAGTTCATGTCCTGGATGCGCGAGCTCGTCACGTAGAGCGCACCGTCCGGCCCCTGCGCGAAGGAGTCGGGC
The DNA here is from genome assembly GCA_021156385.1 of Moraxellaceae bacterium. GTDB lineage: Bacteria > Pseudomonadota > Gammaproteobacteria > Pseudomonadales > Moraxellaceae > UBA2031. The sequence continues at coordinate 467 of JAJNDL010000343.1, forward strand.
CAGCGCAGGAAGCGGTCCTGCACCAGCGTGCGCACGGCGTCGCCTTCGCGCACCTTGATCGCGTTCTCCTCGATGGCGCTGATATAGAGACGGCCCGCGCCATCCATGAAGAGGCCGTCGGCCGGGCCGTTCTCGCCCACGGCCTCCACGGCGCCGGCGATGGTGTCGGGCATGGCGGTCGGGTCGTGCAGCACGGCCGCGGGAACGCGGTACAGCGTGCGGCCCTTGATGGCCTGCCAGTACAGCCACTGCCCGTCCGGCGAGAGGGCGATGCCGTCGGCGGCGAAATCCACGCCGCGGCCGTCGGGCCGGCGCAGCACGTGGCCGTCGGCCTTCACCTGCACGTCTTTCTCGGGCTGCGTGCTCGGGTGGCCGTTGAGCACGCGGTGCGCGTGGCCGCTGCCGAGGTCGACCACCACCAGCGCACCCTTGGCGCCGGAGTCGGTAATGTAGGCCCAGGCGTCGTCGGGGCTGAAGCGCACGTCGTTGAGATAGCTGCCGAGCGGCGCGACGATTTCGTTGAAGCTGATGGTGCGCATCACGCGGTTGGCGACGAGGTCGATCTGCACGAGCTTGGCGCCGCCCGGCACCACGTGCGCCTGCGCCGGCGCCGCCGGGTCCAGCACCCAGAGGTTGTCGTGGTGGTCCGTCACCACGCTCTGCGCGCAGATGAAGTGCTGCGCCGGCACGAGTTCGTCCCTGCGCGTGTTGCGCCAGGCATTCCAGGCCGCGTCGGGGAAGGGCAGCACGTCGCCGCTGCCCAGCACTTCGCCGACGGAAATCGGGGTGTCCTCCGTCCAGCGCGGAAAACTCACAAAGATGCGTCCGCTGCGCGCGACGGCGACGCCGGTGACCTGGTGCCCGAACTCGGCGACCTTGCGCAGCTGCGAGTCCGTGGTGGTGGCAGGCTCTTCCCGGCCGGGAGATCCGATGGCCGACACGACGGCGGCCGCTTTCCTGAGCAGTTTCATCGCAATTCTCCTGCTGTGACAGCGCCACGCGCGGCGTGGCGGAACTGGGAGGATAGACGCCGGGGCGGGAGCTGCCGTGGCGACGCAGGATTCCGGTTGCAAAACGCCGCAGTGCCGCGCGGAGTTTCGCGCTGTCAGCAATGGCCGCGATGGCGGCCTGCAGATGAATGAAGCGCCCGGGCGGGCGCTTCATGCAGCCGGCGGGTGGCCGGCGTTGCGGGTGGCGAGCACCCGTGAAGTGGCAGCAGGCGAACCGCCCTGCTGCCGGGCCGGGCTCACGCTTGGCCGGAGCTCAGCTGCGGTGATGCCAGTCCTTGTCCTTGTGCTTGTCGCCGTCGATGACCTTGCATTCGATGCCGTTGATGTCGACCTTGGTGATGTTGCCGTGGTCGTTCACGTGCACGATGGCATTGAGCACGGCATCGTCGCGGCGGCGGTGCTTGCCGTCGTGGCCGCCATGGCCGTCATGCCTGCCGTCGAAGCCGGCCCAGCGGAAACGCCAGTCGCCGTTGGACTGGAGGGCGCCGTTCGGGCTCATGCCGTTCTGGGCAGTGCCGTTCTGGCCGTTGTCGTTGCCGTTGTCATGGCCGTTGTCGTGGTGATGCCCGTGGCCTTCGCGGATCAGCTTGGCCTGCAGGAAGAGATGCGCCGGGAAGGGATCGTGGAACTTGACGCGGAGCTTGGCGACAGCACGGTAATCCTTGCCTTCGCTGTCGAGGGCATCGCCTTTCGCATGCACGGTGAGGAGGCGGGTGTCGTCGAATTCCTTCAGCGTGGCGGTCACGTGCAGCTCGCCATCGATGCTGTCGTGGCCGCGGGTGCAGGGGTTGTTGAGGTCGACGATGGGGATGGTGAAATCGGTGCCGTTCCTGTCCTGCGATGCGTGGGTGGTCGATGCGGCGGTGGCGGCCGCGATGATGAAGCCAGCAAGAGAAAGTGCTTTCCTGTTCATCGTAGATCCCTCTCCGAGAGTGAACATTGCCGGAAACAGCCTTTGCTTCCTTTCCCGGGCCGTGCACGGCGGCCTGCACTGCCAAGCGCGCCGGCCGCAGCGATGCCTGGCCCGCGAGCAAGATGCCAAGCACTCGTCAGCTGAGCAATATGCCCTAGGCCGGTCGGTGGAGGCGTGCGCTGTACGCCTGAAAAATTTCCGCAGTGCGGATGGCGTGCCGGCGACGCAGGGAAATCCGCATAAACTCGCGATGAAGCTGCGTAAAAAACGCAAAGCGGGCGGCACGCCGACAGCGTTAAGCAGGGCCGTCAGCTGCACGATAGCGAGCAAAAGTCTGCAATCGATCTGCGAAAAAATCTCTGCGCTTCAGGCCAAACTGGAAGACGAATGCGATGTGGAAGCAGCGGCGCGCAGCCTGACCGTGATGGCGCGGGATTAAATTCGCTGCTTCGTGACGTTGCTACGGGCTGCCGCGCCCTGAAAATTCCTTGCTGTGCCAAGGTGGCAGCGGACCGTGCGAGAGGCGTGGTCCGGCACGGGCGGCACGGTGGGAAATGCCATTGCCGGCCTCGACTAAGCTTGCAGCTCCGCTTCGGTCGAGGAGGAAAGCTCATGCATTTTTCCCGTCACACGCTGCTGCTGGCCGGCATTGCGTTCGCCGGCGGCACCGCGCAGGCCGAAGGCCGGTCCACGCCGGCGCTGCCGCAGTCCACGACGCTGCTGCCCGGCATTCCGCTGCCGGCGACGATCGCGCCCGAACCCGACGTGCCGAACGGCGACACCCGCAGCGATACCAATGATCCCTCGCGCACGATGCAGGGTCGCGGCGCGCGCGAGCTGCAGGCTCTGCAGCAGGTCATGGTGCAGGAGCTGCAGTCGCTGGTGTTCACCGGTGACACCGATATCGATTTCGCGACGCTGATGAAGGAGCGTCTCGAGCAGGACATGAAGGCGACGCAGATCGAGACGCGCCACGGTCGCTCGCGCGAGCTGCGCGCCATGGCGCTGCGACTCTACCAGGCACAGCGCACGGCGCACGAACACCTGGTGCAGTGGCTGGAGAAGAACGGCGATCGCTGATCGGGAGTGCGCGGCGAGCCGGCGCGGGCAGGTCGCGGCCGCGCTCATCTTTCCTTGCTGAAGCCGAGGCTCACGCTGCGCCCCGGTAGCGGCACGCTATCCGGCAGCGGCGAGACGGCAGGTTCGCGGATGTC
>JAJNDL010000344.1 GCA_021156385.1 Moraxellaceae bacterium
GATCTTTTTCCGGTCGAGACCCGCATCAATACCGTCGAGATCGTGCCGACCTCCCGGCTGGTGTCCGGCATCACCGGCTTCCCGGTGCAGCCCAACAAGGCCATCGTCGGCGCCAATGCCTTTGCGCACGAGTCCGGCATCCACCAGGACGGCGTGCTGAAGCATCGCGAAACCTACGAGATCATGAAGGCCGAGGACGTAGGCTGGAACGCCAACCGCATGGTGCTGGGCAAGCATTCCGGCCGGGCTGCGTTTCGCGCGCGCTTGGACCAGCTCGGCATCGCTATCGAGTCGGATGAGGCGCTCAACCAGCTCTTCATCCGTTTCAAGGAGCTGGCAGACAAAAAGCACGAGATCTTCGACGAAGACATCCATGCGCTGGTCAGTGACTCGCAGCAGGACGTCGAGGACTTCTACAAGCTCGTCCTGCTGGAGGTCGTCTCCAAGACCGGCACCACGCCGGAGGCCAAGCTCACGCTCAACGTGAACGGCAGTGAAAAGCCGGTGGCGGCGACGGGGTCCGGCCCTGTCGATGCAACGTTCCGCGCCATCGAGGCCGTGGCCAGGTCGGGAACGACGCTGGAGCTGTACTCGGTGAACGCGATCACCTCGGGCACCGATTCGCAGGGCGAGGTCACTGTGCGCCTCAACCAGGCCGGCCGCATCATCAACGGCCATGGCGCCGACACCGACATCGTCGTCGCCAGCGCCAAGGCCTACCTGAATGCGCTCAACCTGATGCGTGCGAATGTGGAGCGCGTCAATCCACAGGGCACCAACGGTGTCTGACGTGCTGGCAGGTCATGATGGCGACGAAGGGCGTCGCCAGGCCTATCTGGCGGCACTGGGCATTCCCCTCTGGTCTGCGCGCCAGGAGTTGCCCGGGGCATTGCCTGGCGCGCCGCTCGAGTTCCAGCCTTATCAGGCGGGCGAGGCCGTGTCCGAACCGGTTGCCGTCGAAGCGGAGCCTGCGGCGGCGCCGCCGGTAAAGTCGCCGGAGCCCGCTGTCGCCCATGCTCCGCATCGTCTCGAGCCGGCTGCCAGGCCGCAGCAGGCATCGGCTGCGGCGGATCAGCTTCCGCGGTTCATCTGCCGCGTGCAGACGCTGGCGCCCGGTTACTCGGCGGTCGTGACGCTGGGGGATGCACCCGATCTATCCGCCACCGAGCATCGCCTGCTGGCCAATATCGTCCAGGCGCTGGGCGGGGATGCCACTGCCGCGCAGCCCTGCGAGCAACTGCGCTGGCCACTCAATCGCAATCCGGCCTTCGACCACAGCAGGCCCGCCATGCTCGAGTGGCTCGCCCATGCCCTCAAGCTGCAAAATCCGCGCTGTCTCGTGTTCGGCGAGGAAGTCGCCGGCTATGTGCGCGCCGCCATGCCCCAGGTCAGCGTGATCACCGCTCCCATGATTTCGGATTTGTTGCTGGATCCAGTGGCCAAGGCCTCGTTGTGGAAAGCCCTGCATGGCTGACTGGCAAATCCGCTCCATGACTTCCGGCGACATTCCGGCCGTGCTGGCCATCGAGGCTCAGGCCCATGATTTTCCCTGGTCGCACGGCAATTTCGAGGATGGGCTCGTCAGCGGCTACTACATGGTGGTGCTGGAGAAAGCCGGGACCGTGTCCGGATACGGAGTGGTCCAGATCATTCTCGACGAGGGCCACCTCCTCAATATCACGATCACCCCGCAACTTCATGGCCAGGGCCTGGGGCGTGAGCTGTTGCTGCATCTCATGGACTATGCACGCCACCGTACCGATACGCTCTTCCTCGAAGTCAGGCCCTCCAACAACCGGGCCATAGCGCTGTACCAGACAGCGGGCTTCAACGAGATAGGCCTGCGCCGCAATTACTATCCTTCCCGCAATGGCGGTCGCGAGGACGCCCTCCTGATGGCGCTGGCGTTCTGAGCATATTCTGACAGCGGCCTGCGCCGGCCCTATAATCGCCCGCAGTTTTCTTCATCCCGGATCGCCATGAGCCTTATCGAACAGCTGGCCGCGGAAGTCGCTGCCCGTCGAACCTTTGCCATCATTTCCCACCCTGACGCCGGCAAGACCACCATCACCGAAAAGCTCCTGCTCTGGGGCAGGGCCATCCAGGTGGCGGGTACCGTCAAGGCGCGCAAGTCCGACCGCCACGCCACATCGGACTGGATGGAGATGGAAAAGCAGCGCGGCATTTCCATCACCACCTCGGTCATGCAGTTCCCGTACAAGGAATGCACCATCAACCTGCTCGATACCCCGGGGCACGAGGACTTCTCGGAGGACACCTATCGCACGTTGACGGCAGTCGATTCGGCGCTGATGGTGATCGACGGTGCCAAGGGCGTCGAGGAGCGCACCATCAAGCTGATGGACGTCTGCCGCATGCGCGACACGCCCATCATCTCCTTTGTGAACAAGATGGACCGCGAGATCCGCGAGCCCATCGAGCTCCTCGACGAAATCGAGAGCGTCCTGAAAATAAAATGTGCGCCGGTGACCTGGCCGATCGGCATGGGACGTGATTTCAAGGGCGTCTATCACCTGCTCGAGAATCGCATCTACCTCTACCAGCAGGGCCATGGCTCCGAGCTGGTGCCGGACCGCATCATCGAGGGTCTCGACAATCCCGAGCTGGATGCGGTGCTCGGCGACGAAGCGGCCGGCCTGCGCGAAAACCTCGAGCTGGTGCAGGGCGCCAGCCACGAGTTCGACCTGCAGGAGTTCCTGGCCGGCAAGCTGACGCCGGTGTTCTTCGGCACTGCGCTCGGCAATTTCGGCGTTAACCACATCCTGAACGGCTTCGTCGCCTGGGCGCCGTGTCCGGCTGGTCGCAAGACGGCAGAGCGCGAAGTGATGGCGACCGAGGAGAAGTTCTCCGGCTTCGTGTTCAAGATCCAGGCGAACATGGATCCCAAGCATCGTGACCGCATCGCCTTCCTGCGCATTTGTTCGGGCAGGTACGAGAAGGGGCTCAAGATGAAGCACGTGCGCATCGGCAAGGAAGTGCGCATCGCCGATGCGCTGAC
>JAJNDL010000345.1 GCA_021156385.1 Moraxellaceae bacterium
CTCAGCTGGGCCGACCAGCTCAGGGAACTCGTCGCCGACGTGCCTTCCATCCTTCACCAGTTCCGCCGTGAAGGAAAAGACATCATGTTCGAAGGCGCACAGGGCTCGCTGCTCGACATCGACCACGGCACCTATCCCTACGTGACCTCGAGCAACACCACCGCCGGTGGCACCAGTACCGGCTCCGGCTTCGGCCCGCTCTACCTCGACTACATCCTCGGCATCACCAAGGCCTACACCACGCGTGTCGGCAGCGGGCCGTTCCCGACCGAGCTCGTCTACGACGCCGCCAACGATGTCGGCGATGCCGTCGGCAAGCACCTCGGCACCAAGGGCCACGAGTTCGGCGCCACCACCGGCCGCCAGCGCCGCTGCGGCTGGTTCGACGCCGTCGTGCTGCGCCGCGGTGTCGAGCTCAACTCCATCTCCGGCCTCTGTCTGACCAAGCTCGACGTGCTCGACGGCCTCGAGTCCGTGAACATCTGCACGGGGTATCAGCGCGCCGAGGACGGGGGCCCCATGGAGTGCCTGATGTCCGACGCGGAATCCTTCGAGAACGTGGTGCCGGTGTACGAGACCCTTCCGGGCTGGAGCGAATCCACCGTCGGCGCCAAGCGGCTCGAGGACCTGCCCGCGAATGCGCGTGCCTACATCAAGCGCATCGAGGAAGTCGTGGGCTGCCCCATCGACATCATCTCCACGGGCCCGGATCGCGACGAGACCATCGTCCTGCGGCATCCGTTTCAATAAGGGCGGGGAGGCGCGATGAGCACCTCGGCCTCCACGTTCTCGCTGCGCTACTGGTTCCGCGCGCCGGTCCGGCGCGTGCTGGCGCGCCAGCTCTACTTCACCGGTTTCGAGTCGCTGGGCCTGGTGGTGCTGATCGGCATCGCGGTGGGCGCCATCATCGTCTCCCAGTTGCATTACAGCATCGGCCAGAGCGGGACCGAAACGCTGCGCCTGATGAGCACGCTGCTGCTCAGCGAACTCGCGCCGCTGCTCACCGCGCTCATCCTGATCGCGCGCTCCTCCTCGGCCATGGCCAGCGAGCTGGCCGCCATGCGCGTGAACAATGAAATCTGGATGCTGACGCAGTTCGGCGTGAACCCTGTGCACTACCTCGTGCTGCCGCGCGTCACCGGCATGGTGCTCGCCAGCTTGCTGCTGGCGATCTATCTGGCCATCGCGGCACTGCTGGCCGGTAGCATGATGATCGCCGGCGCCAACGCCTTCAGCGAACTGCGCCTGCTCGGCGAAACCCTGGTCATCGGCAGCATCGTCGGCGGCCTGTGCAAGACGGCACTGTTCGGCCTCGCCATCGCCGCCATCGCCTGCCATACCGGCTTTCGTTCCGGTGGCGCGATGACGGAGATTCCGCGCGCCGCCTCGCGCGCCGTGGTGAGCAGCCTGCTCGTGGTGTTCGTGATCGACGCGCTGTGGAGCCTGCTGTGAGCCCGCTGCCGCCACCGGGTCGCTGGGCCTTGGGCAGCGAGTCCCAGGCACTGGCCGAGGCGCTGGTGCAGCAGGCCCAGCGCGAGGGCCTGTGCACGGCCTGGCTGGCGCCGGAGGCCGGCTTCCTCAGCAATCTCAGCATGCTGGAGAACCTGCGCCTGGTGCACGACTGGCCGCGCGGCGACGGCGATCGCTTCGGGCATGACCTCGGGCAGGCGCTGGTGCGCCTGGATATGCCCGAGCCGGACTGGTTGCAGCAGCGGCCCTCGCAGTTGCGCGGGCGGCAGTTGCTGCAGGCCGCCTTCCTGCGTGCGGTGCTGGTGGAACCGGCGGTGCTGGTGCTGCATCCGGACAGCCTGGCCGAGGCCGGCCCGCTCGCGGCCCAGCTTATCGCCGCTTTTGCACAGGCTCGTCTGCTTCTGCTTGCCGAGCCGGGGCCGGATTGGCCAGCATGGCCGCAGCCCGAGCCAGCAGTAGCCGCCGAGGAATCTCCCTCATGAACATGTCCGCCGAAAACGACCCGCGCTTTCATCGCCTGGGCCTCAAGCTCGGCATTTTCATGGGCGGCGGCCTTGTGCTCGCCATCGGCCTGCTCGTCGGCCTTGCCGTCCGGCAGGGCTATTTCGCTCCCAAGACACCGGTGCACTTCCAGGCCGAGTCCGGCACCGACCTGCGTCCCGGCATGGCGGTCAAGCTGTCCGGCTTCAAGATCGGCGAGGTGGTCAGCGTCGAGTTCAACGAGCAGGCACGCGTCGATGTCGAGATGCAGATCGAGGAGCGCTACCTGAAGTGGATCAAGCTCGACTCCGTGGCCATGCTCTCGCGCGAGGGGTTGATCGGCGACAGCTTCATCAGCATCAGCAGCGGCAATCCCGCACTGCCTCCCCTGACCAACGAGGACCGCGTCCGCTTCGCCATGGGCAGCAGCGTGGGTGACATCGCGATGGACATCCGCAATCGCGTGGTGCCGGTCATCGACGAAGTGCACAAGCTGCTGGCGTATACCAACGACCCCAAGGGCGATGTGCGCGCGACGTTCCGCGAGATGCGTGCGCTCACCGCGCAGCTTCAGGAAACCCGCCGCGAGGTCGACAAGGCCGTTGCGAGCATCGACCGCCTCGCCGCCGAGGAGGCACCGGCCACGCTGGCGCAGACGCGTGCGGCGCTGGCGCGGGCCGAGTCCAGCCTGCAGGAGCTGGAAAAGGCCATCCCGGTGCTGAGCACCCAGGCCGGCAAATCGCTGCAGTCGCTGGACAATGCGACGGCCGCTGCGGCCCGTGCCGCGGTGCGCGCCGAAAAACTGCTCGACGACTCGGCGCCCCGGGTCGACAGCACCTTCGCGGAAGCCGAGCTGCTGCTGCGCGACAGCCGTTCCGCCGTCAACGCCGCCCGCGGCCGCTGGCCGTTCAAGGGGCCGGACGTTGCGCCGGCGCAGTCGCTGGAGACGCCTCCGGCAGAGCCGCTGCAGGTCTCCAAATAAAAAGGGCTCGCATGGCGAGCCCTTTTTGCTTTTCCCGTCTCAACGGCAGTTGGCGGGCCGGAACTTGCGATCCACCGTATTGGCGTGATGGTGATCAGGCCGGAGCTGCCGACGGTGATGCGGGCCACGTTGTTGCTGCTGATGCTCTGCGGCTGGGGCAGGCCGTAGTTGGAATTGTTGACGGCGCCGGTGTCGAGGTAGCGGCCCAGGGCGTAGCGGGTCTCCCCGACGGTGGTCTTGGTCGCGGCCGCGAGGAACAGGCCCTCGGCGACCTTGGTGCGCACCGTGTAGTCCTGGTAGGCAGGAATGGCGACCGCGGCCAGGATTCCGATGATGGCCACGACGATCATGAGTTCGATCAGGGTAAAGCCCCTGTTGATCTGTTTCACCTCAGAGTTCCTCTACTCTTTTTATTGGTCTCTAGCAGGAAGTAGGCCAATTTCCCTAAGTCTAGGATAATCATGGGTCTGTAGGGAACACGGAAATGCTAAATCAAGGCTGGCAGGACTGCCGGAGGGGCACAATTCGGCTAAATGTGCCCACCCGTGGCATCCCTTTTTTGGGGGTGTCACGGGTGGGCTGCCGGATCAGGCCTCCAGCATCTTGCGGCGGCGTATCTTGGCGCCGGCCACCAGCAGGCTCTGGTAGGCGGTGGGCAGGGTG
>JAJNDL010000346.1 GCA_021156385.1 Moraxellaceae bacterium
CCTTCCAGCTCGAGGGCCGCATCCGCCATACCGGCAACGACACTTTCGGCGTGCAGTTCGCCAGCGTCAGCGCCGCGGCGCGGCAGCTGCTGCGGCAGTACATCGCACAGCGCCTGCGCGAGAGCGAGGGGCTGATGTCCTGGCTGAAATTCCGGCTGGGCATGGCACGCTAGCCCGCCAGTCTTTCAGCGTCAGTTCCGGCTGGCTGCACCCGCAGCCGCCACTCCTGCCCGGCACCGACCCGTCAGGGCAATTCCTCCACCAGTATCTCGATCGGCACGCTGCTGTGACGCTGCCGTTCCACGCGTCCGGAAAGTCCTTCCTGCCGCAGCGACTCCTCGCGCTCGATGCCGGCCAGTGTCGTCCATGCACCGAGCCGGGCCTGAACCTGCGTGCGCGTGACTTCGCGGCGGATGGCGCCCGGTCCCGGCTCGGCCTGCTGCACGGTGACCTCGAGCAGCACGCTGCCGCCGGGCTGCAGGCGGGGCCGCACCTCGAAGCCGCTCTGCGCGGGCACGTAGACGGGGCCGGCGAGGATCTCGCCACGCGGCGTGCTGCTCACGACAGGCACGGGAATCTCGCTGCCGGTGGCGATGAAAACGGTTTCGCCCTCGATGGCGGCGATGCTGTAGCGCTGTTCGTCCTGGGTGTTGCGGCTGTCGCTGCCGGCGCGGATGTCGACGCGTCCGCCGGCCTTGCCGTCGCGCACCGTCACGCGTCCGCGGCCGGTCACGCCCGATCCTTCCGTGCTGGCGGTTGCGCGGCGGCGCACGCTGATGCGCAGGTTCTTCAGCGGCCGGTCGAGCTTCTCGAGCACGGCGCGGATCTCCGCGAGCTTCTCTGGCGTCGCACGGATCACAGCTCGGCGGCCCGCGTGCTGTAGATCACTTCCGTGACGGTTTCGCCGGCGAAGGCGGCCGATGCCAGCAAGAGGGCGGAATGCGTGAGCCAGCGCCGGAGGGAGGGCATGTCAGAGGTGCAGGTTCCGGAAATCCGGAATCTCGGCGGCGCGTTCCCAGAGTTCGAGGAAACGCTGGCTGGCGCGCTGGGCGTGGGGAATGGCCCGGGAGGCGAGGCTGCCCTGGTAGCCGTTCATGCCGTCGCGGCGCAGCAGGCAAATGTCGTCGGCGACGATCCAGGCTTCGTTCTGCAGGCCCTGGAAATCCTCTTCGGCAAGCTGGCGGATCTGCAGCTTGCTGGTCATGCGCTTGGCCAGGCTCACCACCTTGTGACCCCAGCGCACGGCGATGGTCGGATCGCCGATGAGGATGCGCGTGTCGGTGTGGCGGCTGCTGCGCATGAAGGCCGAGAGCGCGTCGCGGAATTCCATGTTGTTGAAGCGCTCGGGCTCGAAATCCGGCGACAGCACATAGACCTCGCGCCGCGCCTGGGCGAGCAGGGCCGCCGTGGCACGGTTGAAGTCCTCGACGCCCTCGAGGCGGAGGAAGGTTTCCGATTCGCCGAGCCGGAAGCCGGCCAGGACGTCGTCAAACGGCGTGCTCATCGTGGTGCGCCACTCACTCGTCCGAATCCAGGAACCAGTGGCCGCTGGCCATCTGGTCTGCCAGCCAGTGTAGGGCGTCTTCATCCGCCAGCCACGGGGCGAGCTGATCGGCGGCAAGCTGGCGCTGATCGGCGAGCAGCTGCACGAAATCGACCAGTGCGGGCGGGAACCATTCCTTGCGGCCGTTGACGAAAAGCTCGTCGGGCCGGCCGTCCTTCAGGGTGTAGAGGCAGCGCGATGCCGGATCGCGGCGCAGCACGGCGCCGGCCGCCAGCGCCTCGCGGATTTCCGCCAGCGAGAGTTCCTCGCCCTGCGGCTCGTAGTCGTCGTACTTCGGCTCGGAAAGGAAGGGGGCGAGCGCGTGGCGCAGGGTGTCGCGGTCGTCGAGCAGTGTCAGCACCTGGGCGCGCAGGGCTTCGAGGTCGGCCTCGGCGAGCGCGGCCGGGTGCGCGGTGGCGGCACGGCCGGCATCGGTGAAGAGGCGGTTGCTGCCGGCGGCCTCCAGCGCGGCATCGACGACGCGCTCGAGTACATGGGCAAGCGACGGGGCGCGGAAGCCCACCGAGTACGTCGTGCATTCGTTCTGTGCGACGCCGAAGTGCGCCATGCCGGGCGGCACGTAGAGCAGGTCGCCGGGATTCACGACCTCGTCGAAGTGCACGTCGATCTGCTGCAGGATGCGCAGCGGCGTGCCGTCCACGCGCGGCGAGTTCTCGTCGCAGTGCTGGCCGAGCTGCCAGCGCCGGTTGCCGAAGCCCTGGATGAGGAAGACATCGTACTGGTCGAAGTGCGGGCCGACCGAGCCGCCTTCCACCGCGTACGAGACCATGATGTCGTCGATACGCCAGTCGGGGATGAAGGCGAAATGGGCGAGATAGTCGGCCAGCGCCGGCAGATAGTGGTCGACGGCCTGCACCAGCAGCGTCCAGTGCGTCTTCGGCAGCGCCTTCAGCGCCTTCGCGTCGAACGGCCCCTTGCGCAGTTCCCACGGGGTCTTGCCTTTCTCCAGCACGATGCGCGCTTCCACGCTCTCTTCCTGCGCGAGTTCCTTCAGGTCCTCGTCGCTGAGGCGATAGGCGAGCTCGGGGAAGGCGTTGCGCACGAGCAGCGGCTTTTTCTGCCAGTAGTCGCGCAGGAATTCCGCGGCCGTGAGGCCGCCGAGGTGGGGCAGGGGCGAGTCGGACATGAGGGGCATCGCGGCGAAAATTGATGGAACGGAATTGTGGCAGCGAAAGCCGGCTTGCGCATCAGCTCCCCAGCACGCGCTCCGCCGCCCGGTAACCCCACCACGAGGCCTCCTCGAACAGCGAAAGGCCGGAGAGATCGGCGTGCGCGAAGAGCAGGCGGCCCGTGCTGTCGCGCAGGGAGTCGCGGGCACGGTTGTGCAGGAAGCCGGGCGCGGGAATGGCCATGGCGTGGCCGCGCAGCGTCAGGTGCACGGCATCTACATGCCGCCAGAACGTTTCGCCATAGGCAACCTCGATGTCCGCGGCGGCTTCCTGCAGGAGTTCGCGCGGGCCGGCCTGCAGCAGCCAGCGGCGCATTTCCGCCGGCGGCAGCCGGTTCAGCGCCTGGTAGGCAGTGAAGACGGTCTGCGCGGGTCTGGCTGCACGGATCATCTGGTGCGTGGACACCACGTAGCCCAGGCCGTGCCCGCGGTAGACGACGTTGTCCCAGGCGAGGTCGGCGCCGGGCTTCTCGTCCGGGAAGCGGTGCAGCAGGAAATTGCCGATCAGCCATGGCGCGTGTGGGGGCAGGTCGCGATCGCGGTCCAGCCCCATGCCGGCCAGGTCGGGGCAGAGGCGGGCCGCCACGTGCAGCGGCATGGCAAGCACGGCCCGCCGGGCACGGATGCGGAAGAGGCGCGCCTCTGTGCCGGCCTGGTCCGCGCAGAGGACCTCGACGCCGTTGCGGTGTTCGCGGATGTGGAGGGCGAATCCCTTCAGCACCCTGTCCCGGCAGGGCCGCTCGAGATGACGCGCCAGCGTGGCGAGGCCATCGGGCCAGGTGAGCACCGTGTCGCCCCCGGCATGGCGGGCACTGCCGCTGCGGGAAGCGAAGTAGTGCAGCCCGGCCCAGGCGGACACGGTGGCAATGCCGGCGCCGTAGTCGTCGCGGCAGCAGTAGTCGAGGTACCAGAGCAGGCTGGGCGCGGTGTAGCCCTCCCGCTGCAGCCAGCG
>JAJNDL010000347.1 GCA_021156385.1 Moraxellaceae bacterium
CAGAGCAGGAGCGATGCGACGAGCGCGAAATAGGCGGCGGCGCGCATGGAGCCGCATGATATCTTCGAAGCGATGGCTTTCCTGGAAGCGGCGGGCCGCTCGCTCAGCTACGAATGGGTGGGCGTGGAGCGCGGCAGGCCGCCGCTTGTCTTCCTGCACGAAGGGCTCGGCTCGATCCGGCAATGGCGCGACTTCCCGGCGCGGGTCGCCGCCGCCACCGGCGCCCGCGCGCTCGTCTACGACCGCTACGGCTACGGCCAGTCCGACGTCCTGCAGGAGCCGCGCAGGACGCTGCAGTTCATGCACGACGAAGCTCTGCAATCCCTTCCCAAGCTCCTGGAAGGTCTCGGCATCAAGAAACCTATCCTTATCGGCCATTCCGACGGCGCCTCCATCGCGCTCATCCATGCCGGTGCGGGGCACGAGGTGCGCGGTGTCGTGGCGATGGCGCCGCATGTCTTCATAGAACCGGTCTGCCTCACCTCGATTCAGCAGGCAAGAAATGCCTTCGAAAGCACCGATCTGCCCGTGAAGCTCGGCCGCTACCATCGCGACGCGCGCAAGACGTTCTACGCCTGGGCCGACGTCTGGCTCGATCCAGGGTTCGAGCGCTGGGACATCCGCGACGACTACCTGCCCAAGGTGCGCTGCCCGGTGCTCGCAATTCAGGGCCATGACGACGAGTACGGCACCATGGCGCAGCTGGACGAGATCGCCCGGCGCGTCGGCGGGCGCTGCCAGCTCCTGAAGCTCGACGAGTGCGGCCACAGCCCCTTCCGGGATCAGCCGGAGCAGCTGCTGCAGGCCATCAGCGCTTTTGTGGAAGAGCTGCAGTGAAAGGGAATACGGCGGTCATCAGCCTCGTGGCGCTCGCGCATGGCACGAGCCACTTCTTCCAGCTCGTCACGGCGCCGCTTTTCCCGTTCATCAAGGACGACCTCGGCGTGTCGTACGCCGCGCTCGGCTTCGTGATGGCGCTCTTCTACACCGTCTCGGCCATCTGCCAGCCGATCGCCGGCTTCGTCGTCGATCGCTTCGGCGGTCGCACGGTGATGATCGTGGGCATCGGCCTGCAGGCCGCGGGCACGCTGATCGCCGCGCTCTCCGGCAGCTACGCGCAGCTTGTCGTCGGCAGCTTGCTGGCCGGGGTCGGCAACAGCGTCTTCCATCCCGCGGACTTCTCGATACTTAACTCGCGCGTGGAGACGGGGCGGCTCGGCCATGCCTACAGCGCGCACGGCGTGGCCGGATCGCTCGGCTACGCTGCGGCGCCGGCGTTCAGCGGTACGCTCGGCGCGCTCTTCGGCTGGCACGCGGCGCTGTTCGCCGCCGCCGGCGTCGGGCTCGCGGTCTTCCTGCTGCTCCTGGCCAACGCCCGGCGGCTGCATAGCCAGGAGAGCCGTCCCTCCGGCGCCAAGGCGGCGGGGGGCGTCAGCGCGCGCGTCCTTTTCGCCGCGCCGGTCGTCATGTGCTTCCTCTACTTCGCCATCTACGCCGCGGGACTCGCCGGCCTGCAGAGCTTCGGGGTCGCGGCGATGGCGGTGCAGTACGGCGTGACGGCGGCGCTCGCCTCAAGCGCGCTCACTGCTTATATGGGGGGCTCGGCGTGCGGCATCTTCGCAGGCGGCTTCATCGCCGGCCGGACGGAGCGCCACGACCTCGTCGCGGCGAGCGGCCTTGCCATCGGCGCCGCCGCGATGCTGCTCATCGCCGTGGGGCAGCTACCGGGCAGCGCGCTGCCGATGATCCTCGGCTGCGCCGGGCTGGCGATCGGGGCGACCGGTCCTTCGCGCGACATGATCGTGCGCGCCTCCACGCCCTCCGGGGCGACCGGCCGCGTCTACGGATTCGTCTATTCGGGGCTCGACGTCGGCCAGCTCGCGACGCCGGTATTCTTCGGCTGGCTCATGGACAGTGCCCTGCCGCAGGGCGTCTTCTACGGTATCTGCGGCTTCACCGCGCTGGCGATCATTACAGTGCTGCAGCTACCCGGCCGCCGGCCGGTCACACAGCGTATTTGATCCCCTTGCGGTCGAGCATGCGCAGCAGCGCCGGCCAGTCCTTGTAGCCGGCCGGGCGGTTGGGCCGGTTAAACTGCTCGTTGGTCGTTCGTGCCGCCTGCGCCGACATGAGCTGCACGTTCTCCATGCCGGCGGCGCAGGCGTCGATCTGGATCTGGCAGGCGCAGTCGAGGTAGTACATGATCTCGAAGGCCTCGCGCACCGTGGTGCCGAGCGCGAGCAGGCCGTGGTTGCGCAGGATCATCGCCTTGGAGGTCGGCCCGAGGTCGCGCGCCAGGCGCTTCCTCTCGTCGAGCTCGAGCGCGATCCCTTCGTAGTCGTGGTAGGTGACCTCCGCCTGCACGCGCATCGCGTGCTGGCTGATCGGCAGCAGGCCGCACTTCATCGCCGAGACCGCCACGCCGGCGCGGGTGTGCGTGTGGATCACGCAGGCGATCTCCGGCCGCGCCTCGTGCACGCAGCCGTGGATGACGAAGCCGGCGGCGTTGTAGCCGGAGTCCGTGGGATCGTCGAGCACCTTGCCGTGGTGGTCGATCTTGACCAGGCTGGAGGCGGTAACCTCGTCGAACATGAGGCCGTACGGGTTGATGAGGAACTCGTCCTGGCCGATCAGGCGCGCCGAGAAATGCGTGTAGATGAGGTCGGTCCACTTGTACAGCGCCGCCAGCTGGTACGCCGCGGCGAGGTCGACGCGCAGCTGCCATTCTTCCTGGCTTACGCGCTTGCGTACCGGGGTGGACTTGAATTTCAGGTTGGCGGAGGGATTGGCGGACATGCAGGCTCTCCTAGTCAGGCGGCCATCATAGCGCGGCTTTCGACCGCCTCGAGGGCGTCGAGCAGCACGGCGGGATCGTTCTTATCGCGCAGCACCGGGTTCGACAGCATGCGCCGCCAGAGCCGCGCTCGAGGGTGGCCGTGGTACAGCCCCAGCATGTGCCGAGTCACATTTCTCAACGAGAAAGATGGATCC
>JAJNDL010000013.1 GCA_021156385.1 Moraxellaceae bacterium
AGCGTCAGCGAGCTGAAGATCGTCTGGCCGGACGGCCAGGAGCAGACCTTCACCAACGTCGCCGCCAACCAGTTCCTCGTCTATCTGCAGCCGTAGGCGCCGGATAGCGCCCGGCGGACAAAGCGGAACGGCGGCATCTCCGGCGCGCCGCACAGATCGAGCGCGCGGCCGGCGTCAGGGTGCGCAGGCAGGCGCGCGGCCGCACCGTCAGCGCGGCCTGCGCTGACGACGGTCCCTGTCCGGCACCGCGCGACGGCGGATCGGACCGTTCGCCGGGCATGGTCGTGTCGCGAAGTGATAGTCCGTGTCACGATTCGCCATTGTTGTAGCGACACCAATGACGACACTGCGGCGAGCTTAGCCGCAGGGACTGCCATGAGCGAAACCATTACTCCCGCCCACATCGTCCTGCTCTGCATGCAGGTGCTGATGGACGACGTCGACCTCGACGAACTGTTCGGGCACGCCGGCATCCCCATCGAGCGCCTGCTCGATCCGGAAGGCGTGCTCACCTCCTCCGACATCGTGCGCATCACCGAAAGCGCCCGCAGCCTCACCAACGACCCCGCGCTCGGCCTGCACCTCGGCGAGGAGCTCGGCGTGGAGATGCTGGACATCGTCGGCATGCTGGTCTCCACCGCGCCGACGGTACGCGACGCCATCGCGTCGGTGCTGCGCTACTCGCCGCTCTTCACCGCGATGGGCCGCGGCGACCTCCTCGAGGAAGGCGACCGCGCGCGCGTGGTGCTGCACATGGTGGACGACATGGAGCCCATCCTGGCGTTCTGCGTGGAGGTCGCCGGCGCCGCGTTCTGGAACAGCGTGCGCCGTCTGGTGAGAGGCGAGTTCCGCCTGCGCCGCCTCTGCCTCGCGCAGCCGGCGCCGGCCTGGGCGGACGAATACCCGCGCGTGTTCGGGGAAGAAGTGGAGTTCGTCTTCGATGCGGCGGAGAACAGCGTCGAGTTCGACCGCGCCTGCCTCGACCTCGCCATGATCCGGCACACGCCGGGCCTCTACCAGCGCCTGCAGGAGCAGGCCGCGCGCCGCCTCGCCAGCCGGCCGCAGTCGGAATCCGCCAGTGCCGCGGTGCTGCGCATGATCGACGAGCACCTCGGCGAGCACGTGCTGGACCTCTCCACGGTCGCCGGCTACATGGGTCTCACGCCGCGCACGCTGCAGCGTCGCCTCAAGGACGAGAGCACCAGCTTCCAGAGCCTGTACGACCTGCGCCGCCAGCAGGTCGCGCAGGACCACCTGCAGCGCGACACCGATGTCGAGACCATCGCCGCGATGCTGGGCTATTCCGACCCCGCCAACTTCTACCGCGCCTTCAAGGCCTGGACCGGCGTTTCGCCGAGCGAGTTCCGCAAGCGGCGCAGTGCCTGAGCCCCGGTCTGCGCCAGGCCTGCGGGCCTGTTCCCGATAGCGACGTGAGCCCATGAGCGAAACCATCACCCCCGCCAACCTCATCTTCACCGTCCTGCACCTGCTGCTCGACGACGTGGATACCGACGAACTGCTCGAGCATGCGGGCATTCCCGTCCAGCGCGTCCTGGAGCCGGAGGGCAGCCTCACCATCCCGGAGGTGGTGCGCATCAGCCAGTGCGCGCAGGCCCTGACCGGCGACCCGGCGCTCGGCCTGCACCTCGGCCAGGAGCTCGGCACCGAGATGCTCGACGTGGTCGGCATGATGATGTCGACCGCACCCGATGCGCGCGCCGCGGTCCACTCCGCGCTGCAGTACTCGCCGCTGCTGTCCACGCTGGGCCATGCCGAGCTCGAGGAGGAGGGCGACGAGGCGCGCATCGTGCTGCACCTGCTGCCCGAGGTCGAACCCATCGGCCTCTACTGCGCCGAGCTGGTCTGGGCGACGGTCTGGAGTGCCATGCGCCGCCTGGTCCGTGGCGAGGTGGTGCCGCGCCGCCTCACCTTCGCCTGGCCGGCGCCACCCTGGCAGGACGAATACCGGCAGGTCTTCGGCGAGGAGACCGAGATCGTGTTCGCGGCGCCCCGCACTACCCTTGCCGTCGATCGCCGCGACCTCGACCTGCCCATGGCCCGGCACACGCCCGGCCTCTACCAGCGCCTGCAGGAGCAGGCCGCGCGCCGCCTTGCCAGCCGCGCGCCGGCGGAGACCGCCAGCGCCAGCGCCACCGTCAGGCGCCTCATCGAGGACCACCTCGGCGAGCGCCTGCTCGACCTGACCGTGATCGCGCAGCACATGGGCATCTCGCCGCGCACGCTGCAGCGCCGCCTCAAGGAGGAAGGCACCACCTTCCAGGCGCTCTACGACGCCTGCCGCCAGCAGGTGGCGCGCACCGAGCTGCTGGAGCACGACACCGACATGGCCACCATCGCCGCCATGCTGGGCTATTCCGAGCCCGCCAACTTCTACCGCGCCTTCCGCGACTGGTTCGGCCTCTCGCCGAGCGAGTTCCGCAAGCAGCACCGCGGCGCCGGCGGCTTCGCTCCCGACGGTCAGGCTGCCGTCGGGGACGCCTAGCCGGGGCGCTTGGCCGGGGACGCCCAGTCTGACACCCGGGAGCCGGTGGCCGGCTCTGCTATAAGAGCGGCATCACTTCCTGCCAGGATGCCGCCATGACCGATCCTTCTCCCGCGCCGCAAGGCACCATCTCCCTGCAGACCATCGCCATGCCGGCGGACACCAACTGGAACGGCGACATCTTCGGCGGCTGGCTGGTCTCGCAGATGGACCTCGCCGGTGCCGTGCATGCGCGCCGCCGCGCCAGGGGCCGCGTCGCCACCGTGGCGATCGACGCCATGGTCTTCCACCATCCCGTGCACGTCGGCGACGTGCTCTCCTGCTACACGAGCATTTTGCGCCTCGGCAACACCTCCCTGCGCATCGGCATCGAGGTGTGGGAAACCGCGGACCCGGAGCGGGTGCCGAAGAAAGTGACCGAGGGCCAGTTCACTTACGTCGCCATCGACGACAGCGGCCGGCCGCGCCCGGTGCCGGCGGAGTGAGCGCGCGTCTTTCCTGACAGGCAAAAACTGCCACGCCGATCACCGCTGCGGACAGCCGCCGCCGCTTGCCCACCACACTCCGCCGGGCAGTGCCTCGCGCCTTGCCCGGCGCTTCTCCGCGCCCTGCGGTGACGGCATTGCTGCAGGTCCCCTCGGACCGACCTGCGATTCCATGCCGGCCCGCTCCGGACGAAGCGCAGGAAATCAGCACGAGACGGAATCGCCCGCCACTTATCGGCTCGCGCCGTCGCTGTCGTGAAATGCCAACGGGCGGCGCGTCATGACGGTTACGTGACCTGCCCCCGTTTCTAGACTGCCGCAAACAAAAACGACTCGTGACGAGCCATGCGGCCATTCCCCCGCCTCACGCTCGCGTCCCTCCTGCTCACCCTCCTGGCAGGCCTGGCGCGCGCCGACATGCAGAGCCTCGACGACACCGCGATGGCGGCGGAGACGGGCGCGGGCGTGGCCATTGCCTTCGACGAGTTCCAGTTCGCGATGGCGCCGACCAGCTACTTCGAGCAGGTCGGCACGGCGCCCACCGGCGGCGGCTGCGTCGGCACCGGCAGCATCGCTTCCAACATCAAGTGCTGGCGCCGCGGCGACCTGCGCTGGTACGGCATCAACATCTCGGGCGCCTCCGGCACCGGCTACCACTGGGACGACGCCACGAGCTGCGCCGGCAACTCGCTGAACTGCCCGCGCGGCGGCACCATTGCCCACTTCAGCCCCTTCGACAATCCCTATCTCATCCGCGCCTTCTCGCCGGCCGGCTTCAGCTACAGCGGCGAGTGCATCAACGGCGCCTCGGGCGGCTGCACCGCGCCGGCCACGCCCATCAGCAAGGCCATCTACGAGTTCCTCGCGCCGACCGCGCAGCCCAACTACACCTTCTCCTGGTGGGGCGAGATCGAGGTCGGCAGCACGCGCAACTCGGTGACGCAGGCGCTCGCCACCAACGCCGGACGCATCCTGAAGAGCCAGAACATCATCCGCGGCAATGCCGCCGGCTCCGCGTTCCGGCTGTTCCAGTTCACCCAGACCGGCAACAACACCTTCGCCATGCTCTACCACAGCCGGCTGCGCGGCGATTACCGCTTCAGCGTCAACCAGGCCGTGGCCAACGACGTCATCGGCCAGCCCACCGTCTTCGCCAACACCGAAGGCCTGTACTTCCGCACCGTCGATGCCTTCATCCCGCTCGGCCAGCTCTACTACCAGGCCCTCACGCTGAACGCGGTCGGCACCGGCGGCAATTTCGAGATCGCGCTGACGCCGATCCCCGACACCGCCGCCGTCTACAACAAGCACTACGGCCTGAACGCCGGCGACACCCGCGGTTATGCCACCGCGCGCGCCAACAACACCGGCGGCAGCAACACCGCCGACTACGACCTCACCCACGGCTATGCACGCTGGGGCGGCTGGAGTGCGACCGGCACCTGGATCGGTCGCAACCTCATCAACGGCAACGACGGTTCTGCCACCGGCGACGGCGTGGTCTTCATGGCCTGCGGCGGCTGCGGCAATTTCCTCGCCTATGCCAGCCGCCCGCTCACCATCGACAAGCGCGGCGACACGGAAAGCCGCCAGCGCACGCAGAACTACAACTGCGCCACCGGCAACACCGGCAGCTGCAGCACGGCGGCGGCCGGCCCCATCATCACGGCCAGCCCCGGCAATTTCACGCGCACGTATCCGACCGCCGCGGTGAACCTCGGCGACAGCCGCCTCGAAGGCCTCATGTTCAACAGCCTGCGCTTCGAGAGCTGCGCCATGGGAGGCTGCTGATGCGCGCGCTCCTGTCCGCCCTCCTGCTGGCCGCGTCCTGCGCGCAGGCCGGCGGCCTCGTCGAACTCAGCGACAACGAGCTCGGCTCCGTCGAGGCGCAGCAGGGCGTGCTGCTCAACCTCAAGCTGCGCAACAACGTCGACGCGAACAACACACCCATCGGCTGCACCGCCGTGGTGGGCACGCCCAACCCCTGCCGCATGGGCCTCGAGTTCGCGGCGCGCACGGGCACCTGGCTCATGCTCAAGGAATACTTCGGCACCTTCCAGCTGAAAGACCTGCGCCTCGACATCGTGTTCCTGCCGACCACGGCCTCGGGCTACCAGGACGCCTCGCGCTTCGACGCCAACGGCAATGCCGGCTGCACCGCGCCGCTGCTGCCCGCCTGCAGTCCCAATGGCCGCCCGGCGCTGCAGCTCACCTTCCCCGGCACCGACGGCCCCGCCGTGTATGACGACTTCCTGAGCTTCCTCAACATCGGCCGCGTCTGGCTGGAGTTCGACAACGGCGCGACGCCGGGCATGCAGCGCGACACCAGCGCCAACAGCATGTTCGGCGTGCGCATGAGCGACTCGCGTGCGCTCAACGAACCGGCGCACATGCGCTTTATAGGCAAGGGACTTGTCTATGGCTTCTGACCTGATGCGGACCCTGCGCTCGCGAATGAGCGGCACGCTGCCGGGCTTCCTGCTGCTCCTGGTCGCGTTCGGCGCCGGCAGCGCCGCTGCCATCGAAAGCCGCAGCGACGGCGGGGCGCAGGCGCGCGATTTCGCCGCGCGCCTCGAGATGGCCGAGCTCGACGACAGCGACCTGCGCGCGGAAGCCGGCCAGGCCGGCAGCCTCATCCTCACCGACCGCATCGGCCCCAACGAGCTGACCGGCGCCACCAGCGCCAACACCTTCGCGAACTTCTCGTATTACCGCATGGGCCTGGACGGCAAGCTCGACTTCAACGCCAACATCTCCAAGCTCCAGCTCGGCTGCGGCGGCGTCAACGACCTGCTGGGCGGCGTGGCCGGCACGCCGGGCTGCGACCTCGACATCGACTACCTCGGCTTCATGGGCCTGAACGCCGCCGGCGACCGCCCGGATCCCGCCGGCGCCGAGTCCACCTTCAAGCTGACGCGCCCCTTCATCGAACTGGCCATCAAGAACGAGAACAACCCGGCCACGCGCGAAGTCGTCGGCGTGCGCATCGGCGCGCAGAACATCCGCGGCGCGCTGCGCATGGGCCGCGACTACACCGGCTTCGGCAACCTCGGCAACGAGGCCAGCATGACCAACGTGGAAAACGGCGGCACCTGCGTGCCCTCCGCCACCACCGGCAGCGGCGTGATCGGCTGCCACTCCGGCATCAACGCGCTCTCCGGCTACCTCGCCGGCCTCGAACTCTCCGCCGGCTTCCGCGCCCGCGCGCGCGTCTGCCTCGACCTCACCACCATCTGCCTGTTCGGCATTGGCGAGGTCGACATGGACCTCGACGGCTGTATCGGCCGCATCAATTTCGATCCCTGCACCACCGGCGACACGCCCTTCTTCATCGACGCCGGCGGCACCCGCATCAACAACCTCGACGTCGCTGCCGCCAAGCTCAAGCTGAAGACCAACGTGATCTTCCCCATCACGCTGGAAGGCTACGGCGAGCTCGTGCTGAACACGCGCCAGATCCACTACCTGCTCGCCCCCGACAGCTCGGACTTCTACCTCTCCTTCCAGCGCGAGCGCGTGTCCTGGCCGCGCTACGACAAGACGCCGCCGCCCAACAACATGGCCTACGACGCCTGCAACCCGGCCTACGGCCAGGTCGCGGCGCGCTGCAGCAGCGCCTACCTGCCGGCCGCCAACACCGGCTGGTGGCTGTCGGCGACCAACCTCAAGATGCTGAACCTGCAGCCGGGCAACCGCATCGTCATCCCCGGTACCTTCGATGTGTACGAGCTGCTGTCCGCGCTGGGCCCCGGCAGCAGTCCCATCGTCATCGACAACCCCAAGCTCGATTTCATCGCAGCGGACAACTGCCGTGGCAGCGCGCTCTTCTGCTGATCCGCGCCGGGCGCTCGCCCTGCTCGCGCTGCTCGTGCCGGCGGGCGCCAGCGCGCTCGAAGCACTCGACGACGCCGGCCTCGCCGCCGTGGAGGGCGGCGACGGCATCACCACGGTCATCGGCAACCCCGGCAGCCTCTCGCTCAACCAGCTGCGCTGGCACACCGACAACGCCGGTGCCGCCCCCGGCGCCTGCACCGGCGGCATCGCCAACCGCCAGGCCTGCACGCTGCTCGGCGGCACGCTGTCCGGCGCGGACGGCAACCCGCTCGCGCTGACCGCGACCCTCGACGCCTTCTCCAGCGCCGGCGTGCCCGGCCTCGGCCTCGCCGTGAACTGGCAGCCGCAACTGCTGCGCCTGAACACGCTGACGTTCGCCACGCCCACCGTCGACTACAGCAGCCGCACGCTCGGCCAAGTCGGCCTCTACTCGCAGGGCGGGCTGTCGCTGCGCAACAGCGGCGGCGTCTTCAACAGCAGCGGCAATACCGCGCTGCTCGACTTCAGCGCCACCGGCGACCTCATCTACCGCCAGGGCGGCGCCGGCAGCCCCGAGCTCAGCTTCGGCAACCTGTCGTTCAGCAACCGCTTCACCAGTGGCGCGGCGGCCAGCCATGCCACGGCGGCCGGCCTCGTCGGCATCGATCTGCAGGGCCTCCTGTTCTCGGCGCCCTACACGCGCAGCGAGCTGCTCTTCGACCTCATGTTCAAGAGCGCGCCCACCGACTTCGACCGCAGCGGCCGCTCGCCCATGATCAAGTTCGGCTGGAGCGGCGGCCTCGTGAATCCGCAGGTGCGCGTGATGCCGGGCGGCATCGGCTACGGCACTTATACGTCCGGCAGCAGCACGCTCTACGACATCAGCGGCAGCAACGGCGGCGGCGCGCGCTCGGAAGGCCTCAACGTCTCCGCCTCCTGGGATTTCGACAGCGACTTCGCCTTCGTGCTCGGCCAGGCCGGCGGCAACGGTACGCAGGCGCGCATGACCAACTGGCGGCGCATGGCGACGGTACCCACCAGCACGCCCATGCTCACCATGCCGATCACGCTCGACGTGCTGCAGAACGGCGTCGGCCCCGCCGGCCTCTGCTTCGGCGGCGGCTTCACCAGCGGCAGCCCGGTGCAGGGCTCCTGCACCGCGGCCGGCGGCACGTGGGTCGGCAACGGCTTGGGCGCCGGCGAAGCCGCGTTCGCGGTGATGATCCGCGACGGCCGCCTGCACGCCTACAACCAGCAGATCGAGGTGCGCGACCCGGCCAGCGCCAATCCCGTCACCGTCTACGACTGGAGCCTGCTCTACACCTTCGGCAAGCTCGACGCCGACATCCTGCTCACGCCGGAAGGCCGCAACCCGGGCGCCGCCGTCACCACGAATGCCATCGGCCTGCGCGCCGACGTCACGCTCGCCGCGCAATCGCCGGGCTACTGGCAGAAGGCCAACAGCGCGAGCGCGGCGACGCGCGCCACCGCCGGCACCGGCTGGGCCACCAACACGCACTTCATGCTCGCCGACACGAAAGTCGGCGGCGTGGCGGGACAGCAATACGGTGTCGGCATCGTCAACGCCGACCTGCTCTGGGTGGTGCGCGACATGTATTTCCGCGTGCTCGCCGGCGACAGCGCCTATCCGCTCATTCCCGCCGGCCTCTGGATGCAGACCGACACCGGCGCGAGCTACCGCTTCCGCGGCCTGCTCGGCGGCGGCAACCTGCAGGATCTTTCCGCGCCCACCGGCGTCGCGCTCATCGACCTCAACCTCGCGACCAGCCGCTTCATCTTCGCGCTGAACCCGACCGCGCCCGTCGCCGGCGACGCGCCGATCGGCTTCAACGGCCTGCTCGACTTCGACGGCACCGCCTATCTCTCGCTCGGCGAGATCTCGAATCCGTCGGCGGCGTTCCGTCTCTACGACGTCGTCGGCCGCGTCGGCTGGAAGAACGGCAGCGTCAACCTCGTCTCGGGCCAGAACACCGCCGACGGCCTGCCCAAGCTCGCCATTGCCAACGAGTTGCTGTTCGGCAGCTCCGCGAATTTCACCGACCCCGGCGCGGCCGTGCCCACCGGCGGCGGCGCCGCGCTGGTCGGCAAGGCCGGTTTCGGCAGCGAGAATTTCGGGCGCATCGCGCTGCCGGCCGGCACCTGGCACAGCGACGTGAGCATCAAGATTCCGGGCAGCTGAGTTTCCTCACCCCAACCCTTTCCGGCCAACCGCCGGCAGGCGGTTGGCGCTCTGGCGGGCGAAGCGGTGCTTCGCTTGTCCCGCCGGCGCCCCTCGACGGCAGGAGGCAGTGGACGTCAGCACCCATGCACCTTGCCGCCACGCTGCGGAGAGGGTTGGGGTGAGGGAAGCACCGACACGCGCATGACGCGCAAGAAGTAGAAGAACGGAGAACAACAAGATGTCCTGGCGATCACTGCTGCTCCTGCCGCTGGCCCTGCTCGCAGGCTGCGCCTACCACACGCAGCCGCCGCGGCTGTATTCGCCGCACCAAACGCTGCAGCCCAAGTACTACCACGCCGAAGTCGAGGCGGCGGACGGCACGCGGATCCGCATGACGGTGTACCAGCCCGCGCTGAAGCCACGGCAGACCGCGCCGCTGCTGATCCACGCGCACGGTTTCGCGCTGCACCGCATGAAGCGGCCGCTCTCGCTGTACGGCCAGGTGCTGCTCGCCGGCAAGGTCGCGAAAGAGGCGTGGAAGGACGGCTACTGGGTCATCAGCTTCGACCAGCGCGGCTTCGGCAACAGCGAAGGCAGCGTCGGCCTGATCCGCCCCGAGAAAGAAGGCAAGGACGTCGCGCGCATCATCGACTGGGCGGTGCGCTACCTGCCGCTCGCCTACCGCGGCAACGATCCCGTGGTCGGCATGATCGGCGAGAGCTACGGCGGCGGCGTGCAGCTCGCGGCGACGCTCGTGGATCCGCGCATCGACGCGCTGGTGCCGCTCACCACCTGGTCCAACCTCGACAAGGCGCTCTATCCCAACGACGTGCCCAAGACCGACTGGCTGACGCTGCTCGGCGCCGCCGGCTACGCGGTGAGCCCGCTCAGCATGGATGCCAACGTCGCCACCGGCACGCTCTCCGAAGTCTTCGGCAAGGGCGATCCCTGGCTGCGCAACCTGCTGCGCGCCAACAGTCTCGCCGAGCACTGCGGCGGCGGCAGGGGACCGCAGGCCGACGCGCTGCTGGTGCAGGGCATGCGCGACGTGCTCTTTCCCTTCAACCAGGCGCTCGCGGCGCGCGACTGCTTCAAGGCCGCCGGACGCGACGTGCGCGTGGTGGCCATCGAGCACGGCCACATGATGCCGGGCTCGCAGTGGTACGTCGGCTTTCCCGTGTGGAATGCGCAGAGCGAGGTGACCTGCGACGGCAAGCCGCTGAAGACCGCGCGCGTCATCCACGACTGGCTGGACGGCAAGTTGCGCAACGACACCGCCGCGCTCGCCCGCGTGCCTACGTTCTGCTTCACCGGCGATGCCGTGGTGGATGCGAAGCAGGCCAATGGCGAGGTCGCCCTGCAGTGGCAGGCGTTGCCGAAAGTGCATGTCGGCAGCGGACTGGCCGGGCGCATGGAGTACATGACGCAGCCCTTCGACCGGCTCGGCAACCTGTTCCTGCCCGCGCACCTGCCCCAGGACTGGCAGGAGACGGAAAGTGGCTGGCTGCGTCCCGCGCGCGTGCCGCTGTTCACGCCGAAGGCCCCGACCTGGATCGCCGGCGCGCCGCAGGTGGAGCTCAGTTGCAGCAATACCGATCGCGAGAAGGCCGTGGTGTTCCTGCGCATGGCGGTGTGGCGCCCCGGCGTCGGCAGCTACCGCGTGCTCAACGACCAGGTGACGCCGGTGCGTTGCCCGGCGCAGGGCACGCTTGCCGTCGAGCTCGCCGCGGTGCGCGCGCAGCTCGCGGCCGGCGACGTGCTGGGCCTGCTCGTCGAGGGCTACAGCAACCAGTTCCGCCTCGGCGGCTCGGGCCTGGGCGTCGATGCCAGCATCGCCGGACGCATCGGCTTGCCGCTCGTGTCGTCTTCCCCCGGCGTGCTCGCCCGCGAGGATGCCGCCGTTCCCCCGCCCGGCAGCTGAGCCGGACCCCACCCAGGAAGCCCATCATGACAAGAATAATCAGGCTGCTTTCCCTCGCCGTGCTGCTGGCGCTCACCGCCGCCTGCAGCAGCCTGCCGCCCGTGAGCGCGAAGCCGGCGAACTACATCGT
>JAJNDL010000348.1 GCA_021156385.1 Moraxellaceae bacterium
GCGGATGGTGCGGCTGGCTATGTCGAAGGGCACGGTTTCGGCCAGGAGGACGGCGCCATGCGGGGTGCGGGCCAGGTCTTCCGGCGCATCGGTGTGCCGCGGCTCCAGCCAGGCCGCCAGCTCCGCCGCGAAGTGCGGGTGGCTGCCGGGCCGGCTGACCACGAGCAGGTGGGCGAAGTCGGTCAGTTGCCGCCAGTCCTTCCAGCGCGGCAGTTCGAGGAAGCTGTCCAGGCCGAGAATGAAGATAAGGGGTTCCTGCGGGCCGAGCCTGCTGCGCACACGGCGTAGGGTGTCGATGGTGTAGGAAGGCGGCGGCAGCTCCAGCTCGCTGGCGTCGATTGTAAGCGCACGCTTACATTGAAGTGCCAGCTTCAGCATGGCAAGGCGGTGCCACTTTTCGCCGGCCGCGACTTTCAGCGGCGAGCGGGCGGCCGGCAGGAAACGGATTTCCCGGAAGGGGAAACGGGCGAGCAGCTCCTCCGCCGTAGCCACATGGCCGAGGTGAACCGGATCGAAGGAGCCGCCGAAAAGCCCTATCACTGGCGGATGTGTCCGTCGCCCAGCACCACCCACTTCTGCGAGGTGAGGCCCTCCAGGCCGACCGGGCCGCGGGCGTGGATCTTGTTGGTCGAGATGCCGATCTCGGCACCCAGGCCGTACTCGAAGCCGTCCGCAAAGCGGGTCGAGGCATTCACCATGACCGAGCTGGAGTCGACCTCGGCCAGGAAGCGGCGGGCCTTGGTGACGTTCTCGGTGACGATGGCGTCGGTGTGGTGCGAGCCATAGGTATTGATGCGCTCGATGGCCTCGTCCAGGCCGTCCACGACCTTGATCGCCAGGATGGGCGCCAGGTACTCCTCATGCCAGTCGGCCTCGGTGGCGGGCACGGCATCGGGCAGGATGGCGCGCACGCGTTCGCAGCCGCGCAGCTCTACGCCCTTTTCGCGATAGAGCGGGGCCAGTGCCTCCAGCGCGGCCTTGGCCACGGGCGCATCTACCAGAAGGCTTTCCATGGAGTTGCAGACGCCGTAGCGGTGGGTCTTGGCGTTGAAGGCAATGCGCATGGCCTTGTCCAGGTCGGCCTCGCGCTCGATGAAGACATGGCAGTTGCCGTGCAGGTGGAAGATCACGGGCACGCGCGCCTCGCCCGAGATACGCTCGATCAGGCCCTTGCCGCCGCGGGGCACGATGACGTCCACGAAGTCGGGCATGGTGATGAGGGCGGAAACGGCCGCGCGGTCGGTAGTGGCCACGACCTGCACGGCCTCGGGGGGCAGACCGGCCTTTTTCAGGCCGGCCTGGATGCAGGCGGCGATGGCCTGGTTGGAGTGGATGGCCTCGCTGCCGCCTCGCAGGATGGTGGCGTTGCCGGACTTCAGGCACAGCGCTGCAGCCTCCAGCGTCACATTGGGCCGGGACTCGTAGATGATGCCGATGACGCCCAGGGGCACGCGCATCTTGCCAACCTGGACACCGGAGGGGCGGTAAACCAGATCGGTGATGGCGCCGACCGGGTCGGGCAGGTCCATGACCTGGCGCAGGCCCTCCAGCATGCCGGCGAAGGTCTTCTCGGAAATGGTCAGGCGGTCGAGCATGGCCGCATCGAGCCCGTGGGCGCGGCCCGCCTCGACGTCCCGCGCATTGGCGGCGAGGACGTCTGCCCTGGCGTCCTGCAGGGCGTCGTGAATCGCCGCCAGCGCGGCATTTTTTTCCCGGGTGGCGGCGCGTGCCGTGGCGCGCGAGGCGGCGCGGGCGGCGCGCCCCAGGGTCTGCATGTAGGCAGAGACGTCGAGAGGGGTGTTCACGGGGACCTCGGTGGAAAATCAAGGCGGGCAGTATACCGCTGTCGGCTGTCCGACCCTACCGTTGCCGGTAGTCGTGCGATTCCGGCCGGTTGTCGCCATCGTCCCCGCAAATTCCCACCAAGGCATGAGGGTTTTGCGATGGGCAGGGCAGAATGCCGGTGGTAGCATCGATGTCCCCAAAACAAAAAAACGCTCAGTAACTACTGAAGCGCTACCGTCCGGGCCTGTTGTTAACGAAGCGTTTGCCAGCGAAACGCCGCCGGGACGAAACACAGGAAAAGCCATCATGGCCGTAACCTACGAGCCCTATAACCGCTCTTCACTGAAGCAGGCGCCGAAACAGGACTTCATCGGCAAATGGCGGGTCGATTACCTCGCTTTCAGCCAGCCGGAGAATGCCCACAAGACTCCGCTCATCGTGCTGGGCGGGGCCTTTCAGAACTTCAATTCCTACAAGTACTGCGTCGAGCAGATACTCAACGTGGTCCCGGTCATCCTGGTCGACCTGCCCTCGCTGGGCAACAACGACCAGCTTGCACCCGACCTCGGCATGGAGGACCTGGCTGACCTGCTCTTCCAGTGGACCCAGCACGCCGGCCTCGGGAAGGTGTCGCTGATGGGCCTGTCGCTGGGGTCCGTGGTCGCTTCCACGTATGCCTACAAGCGGCCGGAGAACACCGAGAAGCTGATCGTCACCGGCATTCTGATCAGGCCGCGCAAATCCTGGCGCATGCTGCTGGAGGAATCGGTGAAGGTGCTGGACGAAGGCCGCCTCGACGAATTCGGCCAGGCCGTCGTGCTTTATCTCGTCAATCATGCGCGCCTCAAGGAAACCGAGATCACCGACATCACGCGCAAGCTGTTCCATCGCCAGATGCGCTCCTTTCACGAGAACGAGCAGCAGCGCTACCGCATCAATGCGCGCCGCCTGCTCGAGGTGGAGTCCATCCTCGGCTACCCGACCTGTGAGACGCTGGTAGCTACCGGCGAGTACGACAGCTTCACGCTGCCCTATGAAAACGCGCTCTTTGCCGCGCGCTGCCCCAACGCCACCTTCGCCCTCATCAAGGGGGCCGACCACGTGGCACAGCTGGAGAAGCGCGACGAATCCGTGGCGATGTTCTGCGCCTTCCTGCGCGGTGACGACCTGCACACCGTGCAGGGCATCGA
>JAJNDL010000349.1 GCA_021156385.1 Moraxellaceae bacterium
CAGCGAGCTCGAGAAGCTGAACTTCGGCCTCGCCATGGGCAACAACGTGATGCTCTACCTGGACGACATCCAGCACACCAATCCCGAGTTCCTGCAGAAGTTCATCGCGCTCTCCGACGGCACCCGCCGTTGCGAAGGCGTGCTGGACGGCATGCCACGCACCTTCGACCTGCGCGGCAAGCGCTTCGCCATCGTCATGGCCGGCAACCCGTACACGGAGTCCGGCGACGTCTTCAAGATTCCGGACATGCTGGCCAACCGCGCCGACATCTACAACCTGGGCGACGTGCTGAACGGCCGCGAGGATCTCTTCGCGCTGTCCTATCTCGAGAACAGCCTCACCGCCAATCCGGCACTGCTGCCGCTCTCCAGCCGCGACCCGGCCGACGTGCATCGCCTGGTCCGCCTCGCGCAGGGCGAGGAAGTGTCCTCCAGCGAGTTCGCGCACAGTTACAGCGCGGCCGAGATCAGCGAACTCACCGCGATCTTCAGGCACATGTTCGTGGCGCGCGACCTGCTGCTCAAGGTCAACCTCTCCTACATCGCCTCGGCGGCGCAGGATGACGACTACCGCACCGAGCCGCCCTTCAAGCTGCAGGGAAGCTACCGCAATATGAACAAGCTCGCGGCCAAGATCTCCGCGGCGCTGCAGCCCGCCGAGCTCGACGCCCTGCTGCGCGACCACTACCGCGGCGAGGCGCAGACGCTGACCACGGGCGCGGAAGAGAACCTGCTCAAGCTCGCGCAGCTGATCGGCACGCCGACGGCGGAGGAGAACGCGCGCTGGCAGGCCATCGTCGAGCAGTTCAAGACCAATCGTCTCACCGGCGGGCCGGATGCCGACGGCGCCACGCGCGTCTCCAACGTGCTGGCCGACATCGCCGGCTCCTTCCGCCAGACGCGCGAGACCGAGGCGCAGCGCGCCGCCGTCATGCGCGAGAGCGTCGAGAAGCTGTGCACGACGCTGGAGACCCACAAGCCGCGCGTCAGCGTGCAGCTGCCGCCGCAGGACACGCTGAACGAAGTCGTGCTGCGCATGGCCGAGCTTTATGAAAAGGTGCTGGTGCCGCTGGTGACTGCGCAGCACCACAAGCTGAGCCTGGACCACAGCATCTGGGACAATGTCCGCGAAATGGCGAAGAGCCTGCAGAAGCTCGATCGCACCCTGGATAGCCTGGATGACGACCTGGCCGCCGGCCGGGCCGGCAGGCCGGCACCTGCAAGCAAACCGACCACCACCAAGAAACCCATACAGAAAAAACCCGGGGAGAAGATCGATGAGTAAGGAAAGCCGCGACTATCTGGAGATGAGCTTCCGTTCCGTCCGCCTGTTCGCGGACGACGGTACCTTCAGCCACGCCAACCTGCAGGAGATCATCGACATCGCGCTGCGCGACGGTGTCGTCGATGCCAACGAGAAGCGCGTGCTGCAGAACATCATCGGCCGCCTGACGGACGAGGAGATGACACGCGAGGTCAAGGCCAAGCTGGAAAGCCTGAAGATCCAGCTCGGCTGAAGCAGGCCGGGGGAACGGCAATGAGTCGTGGCGGACTGCGCGGCGTCGTCCTGGTGGTCATGATATTCACGGCAGCAGGCGCGACGATCTACCAGAAGCGGAAGGAAATGCAGGCTCTTGCCTGGCCGGAGGCGCAGGCGGTCATTATCCGATCCCGCGTCGACAGCACGTACGATCGCGAGGAAGCAGGCCCTCACAACGGGACGATCGTCATCGGGGGCAGTCGCGATGACGGGCGGACCCACAAGGTGCTGGTGACGAAGTTCCGCCCGGATATCGCCTACCGCTATGAAGTGGATGGCCGGTCCTACGCCGGCTCGCAGACCAATATCCGGAAAGTCAGCCGGGAGCGCGACACTGTCGAGCGGCTGCTGGCCCGGTATCCGGTCGGTGCGGCGGTCTCGGTGCATTACAACCCTGCCGATCCTGCCGAGGCGATGCTGCTGGACTAGCGCGGCCAGTCCGCCGTGTCAGCCGGTGCCTGCCTTGAAAACAAGTAAAACCACCAGAGGGAATGGAAGATGAAGTGTCCCAAATGCAGCGCCGCCATGGAGTCGCTGCGCACCTCCCACGGCGTGATCCAGCGCTGCACCGGCTGCCAGGGACTCTGGCTCGACATGCTGGTGAACGGCGACCTCAAGCAGATGGCGGGCGATGTCGACAGCGGCGACCCAGTGACGGGAGCCAAGCTCAACAAGGTCGACCGTATCTACTGCCCGGTCTGCCCGAACAGCAAGATGCTGCGCATGGTCGATCCGCTGCAGCCGCATATCTGGTTCGAGAGCTGCGCGAACTGCTACGGCCGCTTCTTCGATGCGGGCGAGCTGACTGACCTGTCGGAGCGCACGCTGGAAGAGTTTTTCCGGAAGTTCAAGGCAACGGCCCGGAACTGAGCCAATGCACATGAAGGCAGGGCGCGTCGTAGCCCGCGGTGTCAGGGCACAGGTCTCCGCCCTGATGTCACGACCCGTGGTGGCCTGCCTGCTGGCTGCGACGCTCTGCACCCGGATTGCCGTTGCCGGCGACCTCGCATCATTCGAAAAGGCCGCGACCCGGCAGGGCGACGACGGCAACCGGAAACGCAGGGCGTCGCAACAGGATGGCGCGCGGAGCAGCGATTCCTGCGACAGAAGCTTCAGCTGCCAGCTGGTGGGTGCGCTGGTCGAACCCGTCTTCAAGCTGGCGTTCCTGCCCTTCGCCCTGATGGGCAGCAGCAGCCTGGAGCGCCAGAGTGGCGAGAAGACAGACAAGCCCGGCGGCCTGCGCAAGCGCGAGAAGCACGACCGGGACATTCCCAATCTCGCCCTCGACTTCAACTACCAGCGCGCCGAGGGCGACATCGACGGCGTCGAGAGTCGTGTCGAGATCGGCTGGGCACCTGTCGGGCTGCAGGTGAAGAACATCCATTACCGGCAGGACGATCCGTCGGCCGCGCTGGATTTCACCCATGTGCAT